>NZ_JAULLN010000013.1:0-229046 GCF_041357655.1 Bradyrhizobium sp. DN3
TCGGCGTGTTCTGGACCCTGCCGACCGCCTGGCTGTCCGGCACGGCGGCGGCCGGCGCCATCGCCCTGATCAACTCGATCGGCAATCTCGCCGGGTTCGGTGGGCCCTATCTGATCGGCTGGGTCAAGGAAGCCACCGGCCAGACCTCGACCGGTTTGCTCGTCCTTGCCGTCCTGCCGCTGATCGCCGGCCTCCTGGTCTTCGTCGGCCGCCACGACAGCAAGCACGAGTTTGCTGAACAGGAGCGGTAAGCAGCGTGCATGCGGTCTCCTCGGTTGCGGCTGTCAGGCTGCGACCGTCGTTCGTGCGCGCTCGAACACGAAGTCACGGTACCCGGCCTCGATCGCGGCGGCACAATATTCCCGGTATTTTGGAAAGCCGCCCGTGAACAGCGACAGCCCTTGCGCCTTGTCCTTGACATTGGTGCCGACGTACCAGGTCTTCGCCTTGGTCAGCAGCGAACGCTGGGCAAGCTTGAATACCAGCGCCATCCATTCGTCTTCCGCCTGCCTGGTCGGTTCGATGGTGTCGAGGCCCTGATCGGCCATATGCGTGATCGTGTGCGCGATCCAGTCGACGTCGTTCTCGCTGATCCTGACGATATTGGCGAGCGCGGCGGGGCCGTTGGGTCCGGTGGTCATGAAGAGGTTCGGAAACCCTTCCATCATGAGACCGAGATGCGACCGTGCTCCTGCCTTCCATTTCTCATTGACTGTCCGGCCGTTGCGGCCGACGACGTCGAAGGCAGTCAACGCTCCCGTCAGCCCGTCATAGCCGGTCGCGAAGATCAGCATGTCGAGTGCGGTTTCACTCGATTGCGTCCGCACGCCTTGCGCCGTGATCTCCACGATCGGATCGGTGACGCAATCGATCAGGTGGACATTCGGCTGGTTGAAGGTTTCGTAGTAGCCTGTATCCAGGCACGGACGACGGGCGAAGATCGGATAGCCGCGCGGCTTCAGTCTCTCCGCGGTGATGGGATCGGCGACGACGCCGTTGATCTTGCCGCGCACGAACTCCGCCACGTGCTCGTTGGCTTCCTCGTTGCTCAGAAGATCCGTGAAAGTGCCGAGCATGGCCAGCCCTCCGGCCTTCCAGGCGTCTTCGAGCAATTCGCGGCGGCGCGACGGCGTCACACTGAAGAAGGCCCGCGTCGTCCACGGGCGCACGCCGCCATTCGGGCTGTTGCGCGCCACTTCGCGAATGCCGGTATAGTTACGCTTGACCTCGGCCACGTAGTCGGGATCCAGCTTCTGGTTGCGCATCGGCATCGTGAAGCTCGGCGTGCGCTGGAACACGTAGAGTTCGCCGGCCTCCCGGCCTACCTCCTGCACGATCTGAATGCCGGTCGATCCGGTGCCGATCACGCCGACGCGCTTGCCTTCATAGCTGACGGGATGATGCGGCCATCGGCCGGCCCGCAGCAACTCGCCCGCGTAGCGCGCGACGCCGGGGATCTCGGGATCCCGGGGCACCGAGAGCGGGCCGGTCGCCATCACGCAATACGTCGCTTCGATCATCTCGCCGCGATCCGTCGTCACCGACCAGAGTTTTCGCGTCTCGTCCCAGACGGCGCTCACGATGCGCGTGTTGAACTGGTAGTGCTTGCGCAGGTCGAGGCGATCGGCGACGAAGTTGAAGTAGGCCAAGAGCTCCGGCTGCGAGGCGAATTCTTCCGACCAGGTCCATTCCTGCTCGATCTCGGGCGAGAACGAATAGCTGTAGTCGATGCTCGGCAGGTCGACGCGCGCCCCGGGATAACGGTTCCAGTACCACACGCCCCCGACATCGCCGCCCGCTTCGTAGGCCGCGATGTTCAGACCCATCTCGCGGAACTTATAGACGGCGTAGAGACCGCCGAATCCCGCGCCAACGACGACCACGTCCAGGCGCCGCCCCCTCACATCTGCATGGCTCATATCGGCATTCCCTCAAAGGCTGGTTCGTGCAAGTCAGTGTCCACTAGCTCCGGCGGAGCAGATCGTAGATGGGATCGTCGGGATATCGCGCGCCCAACGGCAACCGCGGACCGAAGCGGACCGCCTCGGACTCGGTCGCAGCGACCTGCTCGTCCACCCAGTCGTAGGCGACGACACGGCGCGCAACTCGCCATTCGCTATCGCGCTTTGTGAAGACATCGCAGTACCGGCCGGCGATCAGAAACTGCCGAACGCCACCGTCTGTTGAAGGCCCGCGCTGCAAGGCGAGGAAGTAGGTTTCGACGACAGCGTGCCCGGGCGCGGTGAATTCGATCAGGATATTGCCGACGGTATGAACATTGCGCGCGTCGGTCTTGAAGATGTCCTTGGCCCAGTCGAAGAAGCCTTCGACCGGCCCCGAATACGGTCCATGCTGGTCGGTGGCATCCGGCCAGTAGGCGCTGCAGAGCG
This sequence comes from Bradyrhizobium sp. DN3, assembly GCF_041357655.1. Taxonomy (NCBI): domain Bacteria; kingdom Pseudomonadati; phylum Pseudomonadota; class Alphaproteobacteria; order Hyphomicrobiales; family Nitrobacteraceae; genus Bradyrhizobium; species Bradyrhizobium sp. DN3. The sequence continues at coordinate 2,391 of NZ_JAULLN010000013.1, forward strand.
CGGCTTCATCGCCGCGATCAACCCCGCGGCAATAGCGGAAGATGCAATCACGGATCGCCTCCTTGTCGAGCAGCTCCGCGATCTTCTCGTGCGTTACGGTCATTTCCGAGCCTCGAAGCTCCGGCTCAATCCGCCGTCGGCGGACCGGCCCTCCCTTGACGGCAGCGACCATCTCATGTGCAGTGGGAGGCCACCAACAAATGTTCATATGTGAAGCTGAATTTCACATCCGTGAATTTGCTGCGGCCGAGGGAGGGACGATTGCCATCGCAGCTGACGACCTCCGCTTCGATTTCCGCCGCCGGATCGACCGTGAAATCCGCGCTGCGCGCCATCGAAATTCTCGAATTCTTCATGCGGGAGCGGCAGCCGCGTGCGATGTCCGAAATCGGCGAGGCGCTGGGCTATCCGGCATCCAGCACAACAGTCCTGCTCAAGACCCTGGTAGGTCTCGGCTACCTGAATTTCGACCGCAGGACGAAACTCTATTTCCCAACCCCAAAAGTGACATCGCTGGGCGACTGGATTCCCAAATCCCTGTTCGGCAACAGCCGCGTGCTGGAGGCGATGCGCGACGTGCACGCCGCAACGGGCGAAGCCGTTTCAATCGGCACGACCAACGACGTGTATCTGCAATACGTCAAGATCATCCAGTCGACCCACCCGCTGCGATTCCACGTCGACGAGGGAACGCTGCGGCCGCTGACGCAGTCCGCGCTCGGCTGGCTGTTGATGTCGACGATGTCCGACGAGAAGCTCGACACGATCGTGCGCCGCGCCAACATCGCGACGCCGAACGCAGCAGACAGAGTCAAGCCTCAGGACATGATCCGGCGGATTCGGGAGATCCGGGGCAAGGGACATTGCTCGGCGGAGAACGTCCCGATGCTGGGCGGGGCGACGATCTGCGTCCTGCTCCCAATCACAATTCAGAATCAACCCGTCGCTCTCGGGCTTGGCGGCGTCGCCGAGCGGATCAAGCAAAACGCCAGTCGCTACCTGAATATTCTGCGACAGGCCGCCAGATCGGTCAAAGCCGGCGACACCGACACAGACTTTTGACGCCGGGCGGGCCCGCGGCACCTACTCCTGCAGCGCCTCCTCCCGCCGCGACCGGATCGCCGGCAGCATGATCATGACGATCGCGATTGCGGCTGCGGCCAGCAGAGTTGCCGACAATGGCGAGGTCACGAACACGCTGACATCGCCGCGCGACAGCACCATAGCGCGGCGGAAGTTCTCTTCGATCGCTGGCCCAAGCACCAGGCCGAGCAGCAGCGGCGCGGCCGGCAGCTGCAGCTTGATGAGGACATAGCCGAATACGCAGAACACCGCCGCTTCATACACCTCGAAGGTCCCGCTGTTGATCGAATAGACGCCGATCGAGCAGAACACCATGATCGCCGGGAACAGATAGCGATAGGGAATGGTGAGAAGTTTCACCCACAATCCAACCAGCGGCAGATTGAGGACGAGCAGCATCAGATTGCCGACCCACATCGAGGCGATCAGGCCCCAGAATAGGGTCGGGTTCTTGGTCATGACCTCCGGACCGGGCTGGATGTTGTGGATGTTCATCGCACCGACCATCAGCGCCATCACGACATTGGAGGGCACGCCAAGTGTCAGCAGCGGAATGAAAGAGGTCTGGGCGCCTGCGTTGTTGGCCGATTCCGGGCCGGCAACGCCTTCGATCGCACCCTTGCCGAGCTGTTCGGGGTGCTTCGACAGCTTCTTCTCCAGCGTGTAGGAGGCAAACGACGACAGCACCGCACCGCCGCCCGGCAGCACGCCGAGCATCGTGCCGAGCGTGGTGCCGCGCAGCATCGCCGGGATCATGCGCCGGAAATCCTCACGCGTCGGAAACAGATTTGCGATCCTTTGCGTCACCAGCGACAGCTTGTCGTCTTGCTCGAGATTCTTCACGATCTCGGCAAAGCCAAAAATGCCCATCGCCAACGGCACGAAATCGAGGCCATCGAACAGCTGCGGGATGCCGAACGCGAAGCGCTGCGTGCCCGCGCTGAGATCGGTGCCGACGAGACTCAACAACATGCCGAGTACGACCATGCCGATGCCTTCAATGAAGGGGCCACTGGATAGCACCGAGGCGAGGATGAGGCCGAGGAGCATCAGCGCGAAAAACTCCTTCGGCCCGAACAGCAACGCTGCCGCCGTCAGCGGCCCGGCCAGCGCCGCCAGCGCCAGCGTCGCCACGCAGCCGGCGAAGAACGAACCGATCGCGGCTGTCGAGAGCGCGACACCCGCCCGGCCCTGCTTGGCCATCTGATAGCCGTCTATCGTGGTGACGACGGAGGAGGATTCGCCGGGCAGATTGACCACGATGGCGGTGGTCGAGCCGCCATATTGCGCGCCGTAATAGATGCCGGCGAGCATGATCAGTGCCGAATCCGGCTGCAGCGCGTAGGTGATCGGTAGCAGCATCGCGATGGTGGCGAGTGGGCCCAGGCCCGGGAGGACGCCGATCAGCGTCCCCAACAGGCAGCCGAAGAAGGCGTAGAGCAGATTGGCCGGCTGGGCCGCGGTGGAGAATCCGATCGCCAGGTTATGAAACAGGTCCATCGTCACGGCCCGTCAATTGAGCAGCACCGGCCACACCGGCAGCTGCAGCCCGAGGCCATAGACGAATACGAGGAGACACAGCGCGATCAGGACGGCTGCATTGGCCAACGCGCCCTTCCAGGCAAACTCGGGACTAGCCCTGCTCGACACCACGATCAGGACCAGCAGCGCACCGACCAGACCGACCGGAAACAGCAGAAGCGCAAACAGGACCACCGAGCCCGTGACCCAGGCGAGGCCCTTTACGTCCCAACTCCGCAACCTCTGCCGCTCTGCCGTCCTCAGCACGGCACCCAGCATCACGGCGAGCCCGATGGCCGCAAGCACGATCGCCAGCAGCCGAGGAAAATAGCCCGGCCCCATCCGCGCCGCGGTGCCGGCCGGATAATTCAGTGCCATCACGAAGAAGAAGATCGCAAAGGCAAGAAACAATGCGCCCGATGCGAAGGCGCGCTGATCTCTGATGGTTGGCCTCGCCATCGTCGTCGACCTCCCTGCTATCCCGTTACGTCGACGGAAGACGACTTGCCTGCCGCCGGGCTGATCGCTTCCATCAGAACCGGCACCCCGATCGCGCAGGCATGCACGCCCAGATGTGCCGTCATCTGCAGCACCTGGAGGATTTCGCGCTTCTCGATCCCGAGCCGCAACGCGCGCCTGATCTGCAGGCGAAGGCCGTGTGGATTGAGGGCCGTGAAGCATCCGTTCAAGGCCAGCGAGATCAGGCAACGCGAGCGCTGGTCGAGCCCGCCGGCCTTCGCTCCCGCTGTCAGCAGGTCGAGCATCATCGCGAAATAGCCGGGATCGGCGCGCAGCCAGAGATCGCAGAAGTCCGGCCAATCGGCGAATTGCGCGACATAGGCGTCGCGAAGCGCCATCTGCTCGCGCGACAGCGGCGCCTGGTCCGAATCCAGCCCCGCCAGCGCCAGTTCTTCGGCGAGAATGCCGATGCCGAGATTACAGCCGTCGAGCCCTTGCGCCGTGGCCAGCCGCAGCACGTCGACGATCTCCTGCGTGGTCGCGCCCTGCTCGAGGGCCAGCTGCATGTGCAGCGCGAGCCCTGAGCGAAACAGATGCGCCGCCGATCCATCCAGCGCCACATAGATCAATTCGCACATCTTCCGCGACAGTGGACCGGTTTCCGCGGGATAGCCGCCATAGCGGGCATAGCTCGCAAGAAACGCCGGATCGAGCCGCAGCAGCCCCTCCGTCCACGGCCGCCAGTAACCGCGGGCGCGAATGAATTGCTGCTTCAGCGCCTGCTCATCTGCGGTGAGAATCATATAGCGTATCCTGCAGCGGCCTCGGTGGCGCTTAGGCGATGTTGGTGAAGACAATCCCGCCGTCGACCGTCAGCACCTGCGCCGAGATGAAGCCGCTGTCGTCGCCGGCGAGGAAAGCGATTGCCTTGGCAATATCGTCCACTGTGCCGAGCCGTCCGAGCGGCGTGCGCGCGATCCGCCGTGCGTCGAGCTCGGCGTTGCGGTTGCGCATCGTTCCTTCGGTCGGAATCGCTGATGGCGCAACGGCGTTCACGCGGATCTTGCGTTCGCCGAGCTCGGCTGCCGCGGCACGCGTAATCCCCATCACGCCGGCCTTGATGCCGCTATACACGATGCTGTTCTTGGCCGAGATCAATCCGGCAACGGAGGCGACATTGACGATCGCGCCACCGCGCTCGGCATCCATCACTTCGGCCGCGGCCTGAATGCCCCAGATGATCGCCTTGAAGCCGATATTGAGCATGCGGTCGACGGTCTCCGGCGCGATGTCGGCCACCGACTGATAGCGGACCCAGGCCGCATTGTTGACGAGGATATCGAGCCGGCCCTGCCCTTCGGCAAAGCCGATCACCGCCATGCGCATTCCGTCGCGGCTGGCGACGTCCTGGGTGATCGCAACGGCCTCGCCGCCGGCCATCTTGATCGCATCGACAGTCCCGGCAACGAACTCAGGCTTGAGGTCGTTGACGCCGACGATCGCGCCGCGCGAGGCCAGCAGAAGAGCGGTCGCGCGTCCGATTCCGTTTCCGGCCCCGGTGACCAGCGCAGCACGGCCAGCGAGGGGCTTGTCCTTGGCATCAGTCATTGCGGTCTTCCTTTCTTATCCCGACACGGCGAGATCGGACGCCGGAGCTATTGCGGCGATGGTACGGCGGCCGAGCGCGGCCAGGCTTCCGCTGGCATCGCCTTGCGCCTGTAAGGCGCGGACGCGACGCAGATGCCGATGCACCGGCACGTCCCACGTGAATCCCATGCCGCCGTGAACCTGCAGCGCGCCTTCACTGATCGCGCAACCATAGGCGGCCGCGGCGAGAAACACAGCGTCGCGTTCGAGCGGACCGGACTCGTCTTCGACGCTACGGGTGATCGCATGCCTTATGCCTTCGAGCGCCAGCTTCTGCCGCGCCAGCGAATGCCGCAGCGCCTGGTTATAGGACAGCGCTCGGCCGAACTGCCGGCGCGTCGAGGCGTGCTCTTGTGCGAGTGCGAGGCACGTCTCGGCCGAGCCGAGAATGGCGGCGGCACGCAGCACGTTGGCATCCGAGCTCAAGAGAGCCCACGTGCCGTCAGGCAATACACTTGCGGCCGGTATGGTGACGCCCTGCAAGCGAACCGAGTGTTCGGGCACGGTCAAATCCAGCCCTGCCGCGTCCTCGACAACGACTCCCTCGCTGTCAGTCGGAACCAGCGCCGCCGCGGCCGTGCCAATCCGTACCAGGATGCAATCGGCGTCGCGGGCGCAGGCCGCTCGCGCAACCCAGCCATTGAGCACGACCGATTCACCTTCGCGCTCGGCGCTCACGCTGCCTTGCCACGCGATCGTCGCCAGCATGCCGCCGGACACGACCGCATCCGCCACGCGCGGCAACGCGGCCTGCAGCGTCCGCCCAAGCAGCAGTGCTTCCATCAGCGGAAAACCGAGCAGGCCCGAGCCGGCGGCGGCCACCACCGGAACTGCAAAGGCCAGCGGCAGATCGAGCCCGCCGACGTCCTGCGAGGCAAGCACCCCGAGCAATCCGTCGTCGGCGAGGTGTTTCGCCTGCTCGCGCGGCCCCAACGCCGCGCAATCCGCCACGGCTCGCGCCGCGGTGACCGCGAACTCGCTCGGCTGCAATCCTTCGCCGCTCAATGTCGTCATCACTTGCCTTTCGAGAGCTGCAGGATCCTGTCGGCGATGATGCCGAGTTGAATTTCGGTGGTACCGGCGTAGATAGTCTCGGCGCGCGCCTGCAGATAGATCGCGTCGAAACGGCGGCGCGCGACTTGCACGGCCGGAAGCTGCGGCAACGAGGCCTGCGCCAGCAGCTCGAGCGCGAGCGCGGCAAAACGCTGGTGCGCTTCACTCCAGTGCAGTTTTGCCAAACTGCCGCCTGCGCCGATCCTGTCGCCGTTTACGAGCGCGTCGACAGCTGTCTCGACATGCGCCTTCAGCACCTCGATATCCACGACGACCTCGCCAATCTTGGCCTCGTAACATCGGTTTGCAACCAGCTGCGCCAGCGCCGGATCACTCTTGCAGACCGCAATCAGATGCCGCAGCTCATTCTCGAAGCGCCAGGCCCGGTACATGCGGTTGGTTGCGCGCTCGATCTCGAGCACGCGGATCGCCGCGTTCCAGCCTTCATCGGGCGCGCCGAGCGCATCGGATTGCAAGACCTCCACGTCGTCGAAGAAGACCTCGCAAAAGCTCTCGCGCCCATCGATCGATCTGATCGGCCGCACGCGCACGCCCTTGGCATCGAGCCGCACCGCGAACATGGCGAGGCCGCGATGCCGATCCTCCAGCGGGCCGGTCCGCGCCAGCACCAAGCAGCGCTGGGCGCGATAGGCGCCGCTGGTCCAGATCTTCTGCCCGCTGATCCGCCAGATATCACCATCGCGCGTGGCGCGCGTCCGCAGGCCCGCCAGATCGGAACCTGCTTCCGGCTCGGAAAAGCCCTGGCACCAGATGTCGCGCATCTCCAGGATTGCCGGCAGGAAGCGGTGCTTCTGCTCCTCGGTGCCGACCGCGAGGATGATCGGACCGGCAAGCTCCTTGCCGATCGAATTGACGCTCTCCGGCATCGCGAGCGCGCCGATTTCCTGATTGGCGATCAGGTGCTCGCGCAAGGTGCGGCCGTACCCGCCATACGCTTTTGGCCAAGTGATGCCGGCCAGGCCGGCGCGATACATCGCCGCTTCCCAGGCGATCTGCTCTTGCAGGCTGGGCGACGAGAACGCCGCGCTGTCACTGCGAAAGCTCGCTGGCAGATTGGCGCGCAGCCAGCGACGCATCGCCACCCGATAGGCCTCGCCGGACAATTCTCCGGCCGTGGCGGTTACCGGCGGCTCTGTTTCAATGACTGTCATCGTGGATGTCTCGCTTTGGCTGTACCGTCGGGTGCCAGCCATGCATCGGCCGGGCGCCCTTTCTTTCCGATCACTGCGACCTGAGCAGATCGCACGCGCTCTCCGAGGCCGGACGCCATGCGTCCTCGGGGGCAATCGTCCCCGTGATCTCGTAATAGTCGAAGGCGTATTTGGACTCGGGCGGCGTCTTGATGCGGGCCACATAGAGCGGACGCATCACCTGCCCGTCGGCGCGAATGCTGATATCCTTCATTTCGAAGTCGTTGATCGGCGTGTTCTTCATCTGCTTCATCACGGCCTCGCCATCATCCGTTCCGGTCGCCGCGACGGCCTTCAGGTAATGCGTGATGGCGCTGTAGGTGGCGGACTTGGCCTCGTTCAGAATTTGCCCGCCGGACGCCTCGGTGAAACGCTTGGCGAAGGCCCGCGTCTCCGGCGTCATGTCCCAGTAGAACGGCGTGGTCAGGCGCACGTTCTGCAGGTCGCGCAGACCGATGCCGTGGGTCTGGCTGATCATAAGTCCAAGCGGCACCAGCAGCTGCTTCTGCGACAGGCCGAACTCCTGGGCCTGCTTGATGGCATTGCCGAAGTCAGAACCAGAATTGGCGAGCGCGATCGCCTTGGCGCCACTCGCTTGCGCCGTCAGCAGGAACGAGGAAAAGTCCGACGAGTTCAGCGGATGCAGCACCGATCCCACGACCTTGCCGCCGCCGGCCTTGATGAAGTTGGTGGCGTCGGCCTGCCATCCCTTGCCGAAGGCGTAGTCGACGGTCAGGAAGAACCAGGTGTCGACGCCCTGGGACAGCAGCGCCTTCACCGTGGCCTTCGGCTGCGCATAGGTGTCGACCATCCATTGCGTGGTCATCGGCGAGCACTTGTCGTTGGTGAAGAACGAACCTGCTGTCCCCGCCAGCATGTAGGGCTTCTTCCGCGCCTTCATGATGTCCTGCACGCCGAGCGCGATCGACGAGGCCGAGCAGCCGACGATGGCATCGACGCCTTCATTGTCGAGCCAGCGCAGTGCCACCGCAACGCCGATGTCCGGCTTGTTCTGGTCGTCGGCGACAACGAGCTCGATCTTCTTGCCATTGACCGCACCACCGAAGTCGCTGACCGCGAGCTTTGCCGCGGCCACCGCACCGGGGCCGCAATTGTCGGCATACGGACCATTCTGGTCGTTCATGATGCCTATCTTGATCACATCGCCGGACACGCCTTGGGCGCGCAGCGGCGTCGCCAGCATCAGCAAAGCTCCCAGCATCACGGCGATTTCGAGGAGACGGGTATTGAGCTTCATCACAAAATCCTCCCAGCAATCATTGAGCCGACTTCGCGGTTCTTTTTGTTCGATGTGTTCAGTGGTGTTGCGTTGCCTTGCCCGCGTTTGGGATCAGCAGCGCATCGAGCGCGACGGCGCCCTCGCCGTCCGCTTTCAGCAGCAGCGGATTGATGTCGATTTCCGACACGGTATCGGCATGCGCGACGGCAAAACGCGAGAGCGCCGCGATCGCTTGCGCTGCGGCCTCGAGATCGGTGCGACGCCGCCCGCGCGCGCCGTCGAGAACGGCGAACGCCTTCAGCGACCTCAGCATCGCCATTGCTTGCGTCTCGCTCACCGGCGCCATCTGCACGGCGGTGTCCTGTACGATCTCGGCAAAGATGCCCCCCAGACCGACCATCACAACCGGCCCGAACACGGGATCGATCCGGCTGCCGAGGATCAACTCGGACAGGCCATGCGCCATGGGAGCAACGATCGTGCCGTCGATCACCGCGCGTGGCGCCCTCTCCGCGACACGCGCCAGCATCCGGGCATGGGCCTGTCGCACCTCTTCCTCGGAGCGAAGACCCACGGCAACGCCACCCACCTCCGTCTTGTGCGGCAGATCGGGCGAGGCAATTTTCAAGACGACCGGGAAACCGATCTCGCGCGCTGCACGCGCCGCGGCCTCGGCGTCCGATACCAGTTGCTCGGCCAGCACGGGGATGCCGGCCTCCGCCAGCGCGCGCTTGGCGCCGAGCTCATGACGGAACGCATCAGCCGCGAGCGGCGCAGCCTTCGCGAAGGCAGGCTGGCTCACAGCCTTTGGTGCGGTCGCCAGCGCCTGCAATCGCGCCAGCGCCGCGACGATGGCGCAACAGCCGTCAAAGCTCGCAATGGTGGGATAACCCATGGCATGCAGTTCGGCGAGCGCATCGGGCGGGCCCTCCACGCACAGAATGACGGGACGATGGGGGTACTGAGCCCGGATGGTGCGCAATGTCTCCATGTAAACCGAGCGCAGCCGTGGCCTGTGCAGCGAGAACGGCAGCGGCAGCACGATCGCATCGGTGCGGTCGTCGGCCACGACCGCCGACAGAATCTTCTGCAGCATATCGGGCCGGCTGGACATCTGCGCGGTGGCATCGACCGGATTGCGCGCGGACGCAAATGGCACGAGATCGAGGATCGCGCGCTGGGTCGCCTGGCTCAGTTCCGGCAACGATAGGCCGACCGCCTGCGCCGCATCCGCAAGCAGCACGCCAAAACCGCCCGATGCCGTCACGACCGCAAGACGCCGCCCCTTTGGCAACCGATCCGGCAACAGGATGGAGGCGGCATGACCGAGATCAATCAGCTCCTCGATGCTCCGCACCCGTACGGCGCCGTAGCGCTCCAACAGCGCATCAAACACCGCATCCGATCCCGCCATGGCACCAGTATGGGACGCCGCCGCGGCCTGCCCGGCCTCCGAGGTGCCGACTTTCAGCGCAATGACCGGCTTGCCGGCATCGCGCGCCTCGGTCAGTGCGGCGATGAGCCGGCCGGCATCACGGCAGGCCTCGAAGCAGCAAAGAATGACTTTGGTCGCGGGATCGCGGGCCAGCCAGGCAATACCGTCGGCGATATCGATGTCGCACTCATTGCCGGTGGTCATGAAACGGCTGATGCCGGCGCCGCGATCGCTCGCCATGCGCATGGTGTAGCTGCCGAGATTGCCGCTCTGCGAGACGATGCCGAGCGAGCCGACGGCCGGCATGCTGTGCTCGAGCACGATCGAGAATGTTGCGATGGCCTTTTCGGGAATGCTGACCGCGCCGAGGCAATTCGGGCCGAGCAGCCGCATGCCGGTGCGGCGCGCAGCCGTGCGAAGCCGATCCTGCATCGCGCGCCCCTCTTCGCCAAGCTCGGCAAAGCCGGAAGAGAACACGACGACGCTGCGGACACCGCGATCGGCGCACTGCTCGATCGCTTCGGGCGCCCGCTCGGCATCGACGGCGATGACGGCGAGATCAGGCGCCTCGGGCAGCGCGCCCACCGACGCGTAGGCCTGCAGCCCCTGCACCATCGCGGCCTTCGGGTTGACCGGATAGATCTTGCCCGCGTAGCCGTAGCGGCGCAACAGGTCCACCGGTCGGCCCCCGATCTTGGTCGCATCCTGCGATGCGCCGATGATCGCGATCGAGCGCGGCGCCATCAGCGCGTCGAGACCTTCTCCCGGCCGCATCGTCAGCACCCCTTGAATACCGGCGCGCGCTTCTCAAGAAACGCCATGCGCGCTTCCTTGGCATCCTCGGTCTTCGACAGCGCCATCGTGATGTTCTGCTCGAAGCGATAAGCATCACGCGGCGGCATCAGCTCGACCATGTTGGCCGCATTCTTGGCGTACTCCATCGCAATCGGGCTCTTGGCTGCGATCTCACGCGCGATCTTCATTGCTTCGGGAATGAGATCTTCCTTGCTGGTACAGGCCTCGATGATGCCAAGGCGATAGAGCTCGGCCGCGGAAATCCGGACGCCGGTGAAGAACATCCGGCGCATCAGCGAACGGCCGAACAAAGTGTTGAGCATCGCCGCACCGCCCGCGAGGCCGACATTGATCTCGGGCATGCCGAATACAGCCTCTTCGGACGCGTAGAAGATGTCGCAGGATGCCATCAGACCGAGGCCGGCGCCGAGCGCGACGCCGTTGATCGCTGCGATCACCGGCTTGGAGCACTCGCGAATGCAGTTGCCGGTCTCGCGGGTGATGCGGTTGTGATCATGGAATGCACCGACCTTGGCCGGGTCTGGACGGTCCTTGAGATCGGCGCCGCTGCAAAACACCTTGCCGTTGCCAGTGAGGATCGCCACGCGAACATCGCTACGTTCCGAAATCTGATCGAACACCGCGACGATGCGATCGCGCATCGCGCGGTTGAGCGCGTTCACCGGAGGGCGGTTCAGCGTCACGATTGCGATGTGGTCGGATACTTCGAGCGTCACGATGTCATCGGACATGGCTTCCTCCTGGCGCTTGCTTGATCTTGTTTCCGCGACCTCGGACGGCAGCTTCAAAGCCACCTGACCGATCGGTCAGTCGGTGCGCTGATAACACCAAGCGCGCGATCTTGCAATAGTCGCGATGTTTGACCTGTTGACTGACCGATCGGTCGGGACTTAGATTTCGAGCAAATCAATGAAGGAGGAGCCGCCGTGGCACCCATCAGCCGACGTCAGGCCGCAACGCTCATGGCCGGCGCTATCGTTGCGCCGTTTGCTGCACCTGCGATCGTCAGCGCGCGCTCGTCGCAAACCGTCTTCATCATCGTGCCCTATGCGAGCGGCGGCTCGATCGACAGCCTGATGCGCGCGATCGCCAAGGGCATGTCGGAGGCGCTCGATCAGCCCGTGCTGGTCGACAACAAGCCAGGCGCGAACGGCATCGTCGGATCGCAATATGTGGCGCGTGCGGCCAAGGATGGTTCGGTGCTCCTCGCCGGCGGCACTGGTCCGATCTCGCTCAACGTGCTGCTACGCAAGAACTTGCCGTACAAGCTTGCGGATTTCGCATCCGTCGCCATGCTCTGCAATGGCCCGCTGTCGCTGACCGTGAACGCGAAGATGCCGGTCACCGATATGAAGAGTTTTGTCGGTTACGCCAAGGGTCGCGACAAGCCGATGTTCTATGCCACGCTGGGACCGGGCAGCGTGACGCACCTGTTTGGGATCGTGATGGGGAAATCGATGGGCTTTGCAGTCACCGACGTCGCCTATCGCAACAATCCGGCCTCGGTGATGGAACTGCTGTCGGGCGAGTGCGACCTCAACTTTGCGACGCCAGCTGCCGTGATCGAGCACGTCAAGGCCGGCAAGCTCCGCTTGCTCGCCGTTTCCTCCGACAAGCGCAGGCCAAACCTGCCTGATATCCCGACCTTTGCCGAGTCAGGCTATCCCGAGCTTTCGGCATCGTTCTGGACTGCGCTGCACGCGCCCGCTGGCACACCGCGCGAGGCGATCGACCGGCTGAATGCCGCCGCCAACGCGGCGATGCAAAAGCCTGAGATCGCCAGGCAGCTCGAGATCGACGGCCTGCAGGCCGATCTCGGGCCGCCTCAATTGCTCGATTCCCAGCTGAGCAAGGATGCCGCCCTGTGGGGACCGGTCATCACGGCGCAGCACATCGCGCTTGATTGAAGGCAGGCGCCTCTAGCGCGCCTTTCGCCGGGGCGACTTCGGAGGCTCGATGGTTGGCGGCCCCGCATGACCGTCGGTCCGAAGGCCGTTGAACACCATGTCAAAAAAGATGTCGGCGATCTGCTCGGGTGTTGCCGATTTGTTGGGATTGTACCAGCGATGCATCCAATTCAGCGACGACAGGATCAACCGCCCCGTCATGGCAACGTCGAGCCTGCGGATCTCGCCGGCGTCGATCGCTTCCTGGATCAATCCGCGCAGAAAGTGCTCGAACCGGTCGCGGCGCGTCATCCGCTCCTTCTGCCGGTGGCGATCGGGATCGTTCCAGAAGGCGGTCGTCGATGCGATCCATGCCCAGCGATAGCGCCGGAAATATTCCGCGGTCGCAACCATGAAGGCCCGGATCTTCTGCGACGGCGGTCCGTCGGGAATCCGGTCCCGCACGAAGAGATACAATTCCAGCGTGGAGCCGACAGCGACGCGCGCGTAGATTTCATCCTTGTTGGAGAAGTGATGATACAGCAGCGACTTCGAGATGCCGCAGGCCACCGCGATGTCGCGCATCGAGGTGCCGTCATAGCCCTTGGTGGCGAACAGACGCCCGGCCTCGCTCAGGATCTGCAGGACGCGATCGGACGCCTCCGCCTGGTTGGCGACCCCGTCCTTTGTTGTCGACAACTCAACCATCGAACCCGCAAATCTGGCCGGACATCTGGGCCGGCCGAATACTGATCTTCATGTGAAAACCAACGTAGTTTTTCGCCGACCGATCGGTCAAGTCCGCTCTGCAGAAGGGATCAACGAGGTGCTCCCATGAACGCGCTCCCGCGCATCACCCGTATCGGCAAGACCAGGGACCGGCTTGGCGAGAGCCCGGTCTGGGATGACCGGACCCAGTCGCTCTACTGGATCGATTCGCTCGCCGGACTGATCCGCAGGCTGTTGCCTGCGACCGGCGCAATCGATGAATTCTCGGTGCCCGCCCCGATCGGATCGCTCGCGCTCGCGCATGACGACCGCGCCGTGCTGGCGCTGCGCCACGGCTTTGCGCATTACAATTTCAGCACGCGGGAATTGGCCAAGGGCCCCTCGATCGGCCTCGATCATCCGATGCTCCGCCTGAACGACGGCAAGGCCGACCCGTTCGGGCGCTTCCTGGCGGGTACAATGCACGGCGGGCGCGCGGAGGATGAAAAGCCGCTCGGCGGCCTGTATCGCATCGATGCGGCGGGCGCCATCGAGCAGCTCGAAACCGATCTCGCCGTGACCAATGGCCCCTGCTTCAGTCCGGACGGCCGGATATTCTATCTCGCGGACACGGCGCGACGTGTGATCTGGGCTTACGGCTATCACCGCGACGGCCCGCTGCGGAACAAGCGCGTGTTCGCTGAGATGGACGCGCATGGCTCGGGCGGCGACGGCGCGACCGTCGATGCGGACGGCTATCTCTGGACCGTTCTGGTGCGGATCGGCGCCATTGCACGGTTCGCACCCGACGGAACGATGGTGCGCAAGATCGAGATGCCCGTTCGGCATCCGACCAGCGTGACCTTCGGCGGCCCCGGTCTCGACGTGCTTTATGTGTCCTCGATCTCGCGCAGCACGCATCTTTTCGATGACAGCCCGGACGCCGGCGGATTGTTCGCCGTCGAGAATCTCGGTGTGACGGGACTCCCTGCCCACAGGTTTGGCACACGCTGAAGGCGGCGCGTGGTGCTAGCCGGATCGCTTGATCAGCCGAGGCACGCTCTCGGCCATATAGTCGACGAACACCCTGATTTTTTCAGGCAGATAGCTGCTCTGCTGGAATGTCGCATAAATGCCTTCGTCGAAGGTCGAGTTGGTGACGCGAAAGCCCGGCAACAGACGCACCAGCCTCCCGCTCTTCACTTCGTCCGCGACCGTGTAGTCGTCGAGCAGCGCAATGCCGTGCCCGCGCACCGCGAGGTCGCACAGGATGATGCCATTATTGCTGCTGAACGAAGACGGCACGACGATCTCGCGCAGCCTGCTCTTGCGCATGAACTTCCAGACCACATCATCGGGCCCCATCCAGTAGGTCAGGCAATTGTGGCCGACGAGATCATCCGGTCCGCGCAACTTTGGCTTCCGCGCGACGTAGTCGGGTGACGCCACGAGGATGCGTTCGCTCCGCACCAGCCGGCGCTGCATCAGGCCTGGATCCTTGGGCGCGGCGATCTGGAAATCGATGTCGAACTCCTCCTCGCGAAGCTGGACGCGCCGTTCCGACAGCCGCAGCTCCACCTTCAGCTCCGGGTATAGCTCCTGGAACTGCGGGATCAATGGTGACAGCACCTTGATGCCGAACAGCGTCCGAGAGTGAACGCGTAGCGTCCCCCGCGGCGCGGTCTGCAGCGCGAGCGCTGCAGCCTCCGCGTCCTCGATCCCGTGCAGCACCTGCTCGGTGCGCTGGAAGAAGATCTTGCCGGCATCGGTCAATCCGAGATGGCGCGTGCTACGGTTGAGCAATTGCACGCCAAGCTGCGCCTCGAGCTCGCCGATATAGCGCGACACGGATGCCGGCGAGAGCCCCGCGCGGCGTCCGGCCGCGGAAAAGCTGCCCTCGCGGACAGCGGAGACGAACAATTCCATGGCTTGGAGGCGATTCATCGATCTTTTCAGATTCTGCAAAAGACATGATCAGATTACGCCAATTGTTCGAAAAATCTCAAGCCGGTAGCCTGATGAGAACAGGTCGCAAAAGCGACTAGTCAGTTTGGCGGAGGATGCATCCATGGAATTCGGCGTATTCATCTTGGCTCAGCAGCGCGGCTATCATCAAAGCTCGCAGCATGTCATCCACAACGCTGTCGAACAGACCGTGGCGGCTGAAGAGGCCGGCTTCGATACCGCATGGTACGCCGAGCATCACTTCAACAATTACAGCCTGTGCCCCTCGCCGCTGATGATGGTGGCGCACTGCGCCGGCCTCACCAAGCGCATCCGGCTCGGCACCGCGGTCTGCGTGCTGCCGCTGTATCATCCGGCGCGGCTGCTCGGCGAGATCGGCTTTGCCGACACCGTTTCGAACGGCCGCCTCGATCTCGGCATCGGCTCGGGCTATCAGCAATTCGAGTTCGACCGCTTCGGCGTCGACCTCAAGGATTCGCACTCGCTGTTTGCCGAGTTCTACGACGTGCTGCATGCCGGCATGCAGGAGCGGATCTTTTCCTATGCCGGCCAGCACCTGACGATTCCGCCGACCTCGATTGCCGTGCGCACCGTGCAGACCCCGATGCCGCCGATCTGGGTGACGTCCGGCCATGCCGAGACCCTCGGCCGCGCCATCCGCGACAACCACAATCTGTTCGTGACCGCTCTCCTCAATGGCACCGATGCCATCAAGGCACTGCGCGAGCGGCTCGAAGGCATTGCGGCCCAGGAAGGCCGGTCGATCGACGCCACCCGCTTCGGCTTCCTGCGCTGCGCCTATGCCAGCGACAATGACAGCGAGGTCACCTCCTATCTCGACAATGCCCGCTTCCAGCGCCGGCTCTCCGAAAGCCTGAAATTCCGCCGCGCCCAGAGCGACGACGGCTATCTGATCAAGGAACAGGCCGGGCCCAACGACATGAGCCTGGAGACGATGCGTAAGAACCTGCCGGTCGGCAGCGTTAACCAGGTGATCGACCGCATGCTGGAGGAGATCAGTATCCTCAAGCCGTCGCATATCGCGGTGCAGACCCAGCTCGGCGATTTCGACCAGCGCACCATGCTGAAGCAGATCGAGCTGTGGGGCAGCAAGATCATCCCCGCGATCCGGAAGGAACTGCGCAGCGGCCGCAAGGATGCGAAGGTCGCCGGCGAAGCAGTGTCGGCTTGACGTCGGCAAGTCCGGAGGTGTTGGCCATGGCTCACCAGAAGTTTCCGCAAGGAGCCGATCGCCACTCGGTCGATGCGACGGAGTTTCGCCGTGCCATGGGGAATCTGGCCGGCGGCGTCGCCATCGTGGCGACCGGCACGGATGCCGACCGGCGAGGGCTGACGGTCAGCTCGGTCACCTCGCTCTGCATGGATCCGCCCTGCCTGCTGGTCGGCATCAATGCGAGCTCCGAGACCCATGATGCGATCCTCGCCAATGGCAGCTTTGCCGTCAGCCTGCTCGGCAGCGGCCAGCAGGATCTGGCCCTGCGCTTCGCCGGCCGTGACGGCGTCAAGGGCGCCCAACGTTTTGCGACCGCGCCCTGGGACCAGGGCCTGCTCGACGTCCCCGTGCTGCGGGATGCGATCGGCGCGGTCGAATGCGAGCTCTACCAGCACCAGGCGGTCGGCACTCACGGCATCTTCATCGGCCGGATCGTGGCAACGCGCGGCGGCGACGGCGGCCCTCTGGTCAATTTCCAAGGCGCGCTGCGCACCCTGCTGCATGCGTGATAGAGACGGCGCTAGAGGGCAGAGCCATGATCATCGCATGCACGTCCAACGAGGTCCGGCTCGCCGAGCCGTCCGACTTCCGCAAATTCAAGCTGGTGCTGAAGGGCGAAGCCGCCGCGCGAGCCGCCACGACGAGAGGAATCACCTTCGTCGATGACAACAACGTGCTTGTCCCCATCGATCTTGTCCCGACCCTGCCCGGACGCCCCGACGACAGGACGTGGGACGCGGCTTACGCCGACATGGTTGCGAAGGCTCGTGAGCATGGCTGGATCGAAACGACGAGCAATGCCATCCGAGCACATGTCGAACGCGAGCCTTAACTTCGCGCCGTGATGTTTTTTTTGGAGACCTTCACCAGGGAGGAAATCGGGGAACGGCTCAGGCTCACCGGGGCACGCACCATCGCAGAACGGTCGCCAACAATTTAACGACGTCCTCGCCTTGGAAACAACCTATCGCGAATGTAGCGCGAGGTCGGAGTCAATCTCGCGCCATGCGGCTTACGCCAAACTGCTCTATCGATCTCCTTCTTGTCGCCGACCTTCAAGCGCCCTGATACTTTCTTTGCCAGGAAAATCGCATCACTCATGCGGCGACCGGACCGGCGGTTCTTCGCCTTCACTTCCTTCCAGAGTTTCAGCGGCCCAAGCTTCAGCTTGGGGAGCTCCTCCTTGATCTCACGACGAAGGCAGCGCCTGTCGCTCTCGCCGGCTCGCCGGCGGCCGCCGGGAAACATCCAGAGCCCGTCGCGCCTGCGTCTTACCATCAGGACGCGGCCTTTCTTTGCGACGACCAGCTTCGACGATTTCGCCATCACGACCAGTCCACCAAGCTCTTGGCAAGATAGCGCTCATCTACGGGCAAATGATCGCCTTGATGATTCCATCTCGTCGCGCGACCTGTTGCTCGAACGCGGCAGGCGTCTGGTCGAGCGAGAAGTGGTGCGTCGCCAGCGGCGTGAGCTTGACCTGCCCTCCCTGCGCAAGCGCGATGGCCCGCGGATAAACCTCCGGCATGCGACGCGAAAACTTGATCGACAAGCCCTTTCGGCGCGACTCCGCACCGCTCAGGATGTACTGGTTGTTCTCGGGAATGCCGACGAGAACGAGCCGGCCGCCGATACGCGCACAGCGCGCCGCATGCTCGAAACCGTGCGAGGAATCGGTCGCCTCGATCACCAGATCGACGCCGCGGCCTTCGGTGACGTCCCCGACCCCGGCGTAGCTACGGCACGCCACATCCGCACCGAGGTCGCACGCCAGCGCAGTACGCTGCTCGACCGGGTCGATCGCAATGATCTTTCCGGCACCGGCGAGCCGCGCGAGTTGCACCAACAACAACCCCACCGGCCCGCAACCAAGCACCGCCACGGATTCAAGAAGTCGCGGACGCGCCAGGTCCATGGCATGGATCGCGACGCCGAGCGTCTCCAGGATTGCTGCGCCGGCCGGGTCGATGCTGTCAGGCACCAAATGCACGGCCGATCTCGGCACGCAGACAAATTCGGCCATGGCGCCATTGTGTGGCGCGTAGCCGAGGAACTTCACGTTGGGGCAAAGATTGGTGTGACCGCGGTGACACCACTCACAATGACCGCAGGGAATGGAGGGATCGACCGCCACCAGCGCATCGGCCGACAGTCCTGCCTTGCGCGCCGAATCCGGCGTGAGGATACCCGAGAATTCATGGCCGAGGACGAACGGCCTGACGCGCGTCGGGCCGGTCGTTCCGCCCTCGAGGTAGGAATGCAGATCGCTGCCGCAGACACCGACCGCTTTGACACGGACGATGAGATCGTCCTCCGCCACCGGCCTCGGTTCGGGAATATCGAGGACGCGGATATCGCGAATGTCCTGGAGCACCGCAGCGCGCATGTCGACGCCATCTCTCATTGAGCAATTGTCGTCGTTATATTACATATGTAATCATGACGTGACAAATGCTTTTGCACCTCTCCGGGACAGCACGGTGCGATCGCGCCAGGGTACGGATTTGACACTCGTTGCGAAAACGGGGCTATTTTTGCTTGTCGATCAGCTTCAGCGCGGCGACGGCGGCGTTCTCGTCCGTCACCAGGACCTTACCGATCCGGCCGCGTAGTACCGCGGCGATGATCGGCGCCTTGTTGAGGCCCCCGGCGATCAGCATCGAGGTCGGCACGCGCGCCAACTTTTCGAGCGGCAGCGCGATGGCGCGGCTGTTGATGCCGTGATCGATCGGCCGACCAGACTTGTCGAGAAATTGCGCGAGCACGTCGCCGACGGCGCCTGCGGCCCGCAAATGCTCGATGCGTACGTCCGGCGGCAGACCGTGCCGCACCAGCAGCGACCGCGGGGTCAGATCTCCCATGCTCAACAGCGCAAGATCGATCTGCTCGACGCTGTTCAGCACCTCCTGATAGACCTCCTGGGCCAGGAACGTATCGCGCGAGCGTCGGCTGCTGGCAAAAATCGGGGCGGCCAGATAGCTGCACTGGGCGTGCAGCCGGTGCGCGAGCTCGCCCGCGATTTCGAAGGTGTTGAGCTCGAGTCCGCGCGACAGGCCGCCCATCATGGAGACGATCGAGAGCTCGGGATAGTCCGCCGGCGTGACGTAGCGGATGGTCTCGCGCAAGGTAGCGCCCCAGCCGATACCGATGATACGCGGGCGCTTCTGCTCAAGGAATTTCGACAAATACGCTCCCGCCGCCATCCCGATCAGGCTTCCGACCTGCTCGGGGTTCTCCGGGGTCGGGATGACGACTGCGTCCTCGAGGCCGCACTCGCGACGCAACCGGTGCTCCAGCTCCGTGCAGCTCGCAAAGGCGGAGTTGAGGCTGATGTTGACGATGCCGGTCTGCCGGGCATCCGACAACATGCGGTTGACGCGCGCACGCGTCAGCCCCAGTCGCTCGCCGATCTCGGCCTGGGTCAGGTTCTCCATGTAGTAGAGCCAGGCGACCCGCAGGATGGTTTGATCAGTCACGGCGCAGCCCCCCGCAGCGGCCTCAAGGCATAATCAGACGTCGGAGCATTTGAGGCGATCTTTCGGTGGTCGTCAAATGCCGGGCCATGCGGACGCTCGTCATGCGGCCTTCGCCCCCGGCACGCCGTCCTCGACCACAAAGGTCGTCAGCCGGCGTACGGCGCTCTTGACGTCCTTGACGTCGTCGAGCGCCTCGAATCCCACAGTGCAATGCCGGGTGTCGAGCTCGACGGTCGCATAGCCGCGCTTGTCGCCACGCGCATAGACGAGATGTTGATTTTCCGCCAGCGCCTTGCGCACACCGGTCTCGCTCGGCCCGTCCGAGCTGATGGAGGTGCCGACGAACTCGGTCGCGATGGTCGGACCATCCGGCCGGGCAAAATCATGCTTCAGATCGGCGGTAAAGAAGGCATGACGGTCGCCGCCGATCACGATCGGATTGCGTCGGCGATGCGTGACGAGCGAATCAAGGAGACGACGGCGGGCATTGGGATAGCCGTCCCAGCCGTCCATCCAGAAATGCGCGCCATCGTCCCCTTCCCGCTTGTCCTGCGCCATCAATGTCTGCTGCGCGACGATCGTCCAGCGGCCGCGACAGTCGCGCAGGCGCGCATCAAGCCATTGTTCCTGTCGCTCGCCCAGCATCGTCCGCGCCTCGTCCGTCCGGCCTGCACAATCAGTCGCCCAGGTCGGACGCCTGCTTCCGACACAGGCCGATGCCGAGCGATATTGCCGGTCGTCGAGCAGCAGCACGTCGAGCACGTCGCCGAAGCGATAGTGCTCGTAGATCGTGGCATCCGCGCCCCGTGGGCGGGCCGAAGGCGGCAGTGGCATGTGCTCGTAACAGGCCTGATAGGCTGCCGCACGGATCTTCAGGAGCTGGCCGGGATCGCGCACGGTGTAGGAGCGATCATTGGCATAGTCGTCCATCACCTCATGGTCATCCCAGACCGAAAGCCAAGGAAAGGCAGCGTGCGCCGCTTGCAGGTCAAGATCGCTCTTGTAGAGCGCGTAGCGGTTGCGAAATTCCTCCAGCGTCGTCGGGACCCCGACGCCGTGCTGGCGGACGTGGTGCGATCCCCAGGATTTCTCATAGATGTAGTCGCCGAGATGCACGACCAGGTCGAGATCGCGTGCGGCCATGTCGCGGTAGGCGGTAAAATAGCCTTGCTCGTATTGCTGGCAGGATGCGAAGGCAAAACGGAAAGGACGCCCGGACTCGGCCGGTGCGGTTCGAGTGCGACCGACCGGGCTAAGTGCCGGACCGGCGCGGAAGCGGTACCAGTAGACGCGATCGGGCCGCAATCCCGTCGCCTCGGCATGCACGGAATGTCCAAGCTCTGCGGTCGCACGCACGACGCCGCGGGAGGCGATGCGCGAGAAGGCCTCGTCCTCAGCAACCTGCCACTCGACGTCCACCGGAGCGTCCCGCATGCCGCCGCCTTCGAGAGGTTGTGGCGCAAGGCGGGTCCACAGGATGACGCCATCCTGTCGCGGGCATCCGGACGCAACACCGAGAGTGAACGGATCTGCACTGAAAGAGACCGGCGCTCCCCGTACGAACCCGGCCGGCGCAGCGAAGGCGACGCTCGCCAATGATCCCGCGAGAAAGCGGCGGCGGGCAATCATGGATGCGCGGGCGCGGTTGCGAGCTTGCGGCGAATGCTCACGGCGAGATCGGGCCGGTCGGTCGTGATCTGCCGCACTGGTTGGGCAAGCCAGTAGGCGATATCCTCCGGCTCATTCGTCACCCATGCGCCGAGACGCTCGGATCCCAGCACTTTGAGGGCGAGCGGCAGCGTGAGCCCCAGAAGCGATTTTTCAACCGCGACGATGCAGCCGGGAATGGCGGCAAATTGCGCCAGCGCCGACGCTATCCCGCCCATCATCTCCGCCGAACGGCGGTCGAGCGAGGCGAGCACCCGCGCCTCCGGCCATAGCCGGCGCACGGTCTCGATCACGCCCGGCACGAAGCAGGTGATGACGGCACGCCGTTCCAGACCCCGGCGCCTGATGTCGTCGATCAGCCGCGCCTCGAGACCCGAATAGGGATTGCCGAGCGCATCCGTCTTGATCTCGATGTGGAGCTCAAGCGTCGTTTCGACGAACACGTCGAGCACGTCGTCCAAGGTCGGAATGCACTCGTCGCCGGCGTCGCGAAGACGCGTCGCCGTCAAGCGTCTCAGGCTGCGCTCGCCAACCGGCCCGCTATCGAACGTGGTGCGGTCGAGCAGCGGATCATGAATCACGACCAGCCCGCCATCCGCGCTTTGATGGACGTCGAACTCGACCGCATCGACACCCTCCCTGCATAAGTTGCGGAAGCCCGTCAGGCTGTTCTCCGGCCAAAGATTGCGCGCGCCGCGATGCCCGGCGATGAAAACCATGATCGATCCCTACTTGCTGCTGTCGATAAGACCCTTGATGAACCAGCGCTGCAACAGCAGGACGACCAGCGCCGGCGGCAACATTGTGAGGAGCGCGCCGCTCATGGCGATGTTCCAGGCCGGCTCGCTGTCGGAGCGCGGAATCAGCCCCTTCAATGCAATGACCGCTGTGGCCATGTCCTTGTCGGTCGTGAACAGCAACGGCCAGAGATACTGATTCCAGCCGAACAGGAACAGGATGATGGCGAGCGCCACCATGTTCGGCACCGACAGCGGCAGCAGGATGCTCCAGAAGAAATGCAGCGGCGACGCACCGTCCAGCCTCGCCGCCTCGCACAGCTCGTCCGGGACCGTCAGGAAGAACTGGCGAAAAAGAAACGTGGCAGTGGCCGAAGCGATCAGCGGCAGGATCAGCCCGGGATAGGTGTTGACCATGTTCCATTCGAGCGAGATCGCGATGTCGTGACCGCTGATCCGGCCCCACAGATCCGCCAAATGCAGGGTGTCGACGAGCCATTGCAGAGGCAGCGCTGCATTTGCCACGGCTTCGAAGGTCGGCACGATCCGAACCTCGATTGGCAGCATCAGCGAGACGAAGGTGAGCCAGAAGGCGAGCATTCGGTAGCGGAATCGAAAGTAGGTAATCGCGAAGGCCGATAGCAGCGATACCGCGATCTTTCCGGCGGTGATGCCGAGTGCCACGACGATGGAGTTGGTGAAGGTGCGGCTGAAATTGCCCTTGCTCCACGCCAACTGCAGATTGTCGAAGAACTGGCTGCCCGGGAGCCACGGCAGCGGCACCTTCTGCACCTCGGCGACCGTAAGCGAGCCCGCTACGAACGCGAAATACAGCGGAATGCAGACCGTCAGCGCACCGGCGATCAGGATCGCGTGGCAGACCATGCTAAGGACCGGTGAGCGCTCGACCATACGGCTAGACTCCGTAATTGACCTTACGGTCGAAGTAGCGGAACTGCAGCAGCGTGCAGATCAGCGCGAAGCTCATCAAAAGAACAGATTGCGCGGCTGAAGAGCCGAGGTCGAGATTGACGAAGCCATCGACGAAGACTTTGTAGACCAGGATGTTGGTCGCGCCGGCCGGACCGCCTTTGGTGACGGCATCGATGATGGCGAAGGTTTCGAAGAAGCCATAGATGAAGTTCATCACGGTGAGAAAGACGATGGTAGGCCCGAGCATCGGCAGCGCGATCGAGACGAAGCGCCGGATCGGACCGGCGCCGTCCACCGCGGCGGCCTCCATGAGCGATACCGGCACCGCGAGCAGACCCACGACCAGAAAGATGTAGTCGTAGCAGATGTGCTTCCATGACGCTGCGAGCGTAACCAGGATCAGCGCGTCGGTCGGATTGAGGTTGGGATCCCAGGCAATGCCGAATCCGTGCAGCACCTGCGCGAGCGGGCCAACCGCCGGATTGAACAGGAAGGCCCACAGGATACCGGCGATCGCGGGCGCAATCGCATAGGGCAACAGAATGATCGTGCGATAGATCGAGCGACCGCGCACGATCCTGTCGGTGGCAAAGGCGAGCACCAGCGCGCTCCCCAGCGTGAGCACGTTCTGCGCCACCGTGAACCAGAACGTCACTGCGATCGACTGGCGATACTCGCTACTCGCAAACAGCATCTTGAAATTGTCGAACCACACGAACTGGACGTTGGTTCCAAAGGGATCACTGAGCAGGACGGATTGCATCAGCGCCCGCAGCGACGGGATGAAGAAGAAGAACAGCAGGATCAGCAATTGCGGCAGCAACAGCAACGTTGGCAGGCCGGGGCTATCGCCGAAATTGGCTCGCTTCAGTCCTGCCTCTTGCTCGCGGCGCCGCGCCTTTGCGGGCGCTCGGGATCCGCCAGCCGTCGCACCCGTCCCGAGCTTGGACTGGCCGCCCCCGTGCCTTCTCTGAAGCACGGGTGCGCGCCCATCACGCCAAGGGATGGATAGTCGTAAAGTCATGGACGCTCGGTTTCCGGAGTCTTCCCGGCGTTGAGCTTCTCGAATTGGCGCAAGATCTCGTTGCCCCGCTTGACCGCGTCATCCATCGCCTGTTGCGGCTGCTTCTGACCGGCAAAGACGGCCTCCACCTCCTGGCGCTGGGCCAGCATCGTCTGCACGAAATTGCCGAAGCGGAAGCCGCGCGAGTTCTCATTCGGCGTGCCACGCGAGAGCTGTAGCACAGCAATTTCTCTGGTCGGGTGATCCTTGTAGTAGCCACGTTCCCGCGCAAGCGCATAGGCCCGGTTCGTGGCGGGAACGTAGCCGGTTGCGCCATGCCACCACACCTGGGTTTCCGGCTGGGCGACAAAGTTCAGAAAGGCCGCGACGGCCTCGTATCGCTCCGGCGTGTGGCCCTTCAGGACCCAGATGGCGCCGCCGCCGATGGTGCTGTTGAGGGGCGGATTGACATCGCTCTCGTGCGGCAGGAAGGTCGCGCTCCAGTTGATGGTCGCATTGCGCTCGATATTGCCGTGCGATGCGGTCGAATTGACGAACGTCGAGCACCGTCCCGACGTGAACAATTGTTCTGGGCTGAAGCCCTGGCCCGCGATCTGCATCACGCCGTCGTCGAGCCACTTCTTCAAGCGCGCGACTTGCGAGACCACCTTGGTTTTGTTGTAGACGAACTCGGTCCCAAGCCCGTCAAAGCCGTTTGCGAGCGTGCCGTAAGGCTGGTTGTTGATGGCGCTGTAGTTCTCAAGCAGGCTCCAGTAGAAATCGCCGGGCAGCACCGTGCCGCATTCGCTAATGCCCTTGGACTTGATGGTGTAGAGCTGCTTCTCCAACTCCTGCCAGGTGTCGGCCGGCTTGTCGAACCCGGCCTTCTGGAAGTGATCCTTGTTGTACCAGAAGATCGGCGTCGACGAGTTGAAGGGCATCGCCGACATCCGACCCTTATAGCTCCAGAAGCTTGCCACGGGCTTGATGAAGTCCGAGAAGTCGATCTTGTAACCCTTCTGCTCCATCAAGTCCTGAACGGGTACTACGGCCCCAGAGAGCAGCATCGTCATGTAACCGCGCTCGGCGATCTGCACCATTTCCGGTGGCCGCTTGGCGCGATAAGCGGCGATCACCCCGTTCGTCACCTCGTCATAATTGCCCTTGGCGACGGCGACGACGGTGTATTTGTCCTGCGATGCGTTGAACTTCTCGACAAGCTCATTGAGCCGGTCGGCCAGGACGCCGCTCATGGCGTGCCACCATTGCACCTCGACCCGCGCCTGTACCGGACCGACCAATGCCAACGCGCCGAACAAGGCCGCAATGAATGCGACTTTCCTACCCATAGGCAGCCCTCCCTGGCCGGGCAGGACGCCCGGCTTTTACATTTGTATTCCTATCATGACATATGTGTCGAGATGATGAAAGAGGGTCGGCTCGCGTCGGGCAGCTTTCGCCCGGCCTCGCGCGGGCACAGGCGAATTAGATAAAGCTTGCAAAGGCGTCCCGTTGCGCCGCTGTCAGATGCAAGCGATGTTTGGTACGCCGATCCAGAAAGTCCTGAGGCTCCCTGGCCCACTCGCTCTCGCGTAAAAACGTGGCCTCACGTTCGTAAAAGTCTCCACCGAAATGCCGACCGAGATCGGCCGAGACACGGGCCGAACCAAGCAGTTCGCGCGCCCGCGTGCCATACAGGCGCGCATAATGGTGGATCAGCTTGCGCGGAAGGTCGGAATATTCGCCTGCCAGCTGGACGATGAAGGCATCGAAGTCACCACCGATGTCGCCGCCGGGCAGCGGCCTTCCCGCCGTCCAGCCCGGCGACATCTTCGGAAACCATGCCTCAAGTCGCTGCAACGCATGCTCCGCAAGCCGACGATAGGTCGTGATCTTGCCACCGAAGATCGAGAGCAGCGGCGGCACGCCCTGCTCGCCGTGAACCTCGAAAACATAGTCGCGCGTCACCGCGGACGGGTTTTCGGCATTGTCGTCATAGAGCGGCCGAACACCGGAAAATGCATGGACGATCTCCTGCTCTGCCGGCGGGACACGAAAGTAACGGCGCAATACGCCGAGCAGATAGGCGATCTCGGTGTCGTCGATCGCCACATCCTCCGCGCGGCCATTATAGGAGATGTCCGTGGTGCCGATCAGGGCCAGATCTTTCTCGTAAGGATTGACGAAGATGACGCGACGGTCCTCATTCTGGAGCAGATAGGCCTGCGCTCCGCTCCAGAATTTCGGCACCACGATATGGCTGCCCTTGACCAGCCGCACGCTGTGCGAGGAATTCAGCCCGACGACATCTTGCATAACGTCCTGGACCCACGGCCCCGCCGCGTTGACCAGCGCGCGCGCCCGGACGATGTGCCTGCCGCCGTCATCCCCCTGCATCTCCAGCTGCCATGCGTCCCCTTCCCGGCGCGCACTTAGGGCGCGGGTGCGGGGCAGGATGATGGCGCCGTTGCGCGCGGCATCAACCAGATTGAGGATCACGAGCCGTGCGTCATCGACCCAGCAATCCGAATATTCAAAGCCGCGCCTGAATTCGGAGAGCAGCGGCGCGCCCTCCGGCGCATGCGCGAGATCGAGACCCCTGCTCGACGGCAGCCGCTTGCGGCCGCCGAGATGGTCGTAGAGAAACAGGCCGGTGCGGATCAGCCAGGCCGGCCGCTGCTCCGGCGAGTGCGGCAGCACGAAGCGCAACGGCCAGATGATGTGCGGTGCGGACGCGAGCAGCACCTCGCGCTCGATCAAGGCTTCGCGCACCAAGCGAAATTCATAGTATTCGAGATAGCGCAAACCGCCGTGAACGAGCTTGCCCGAGCGCGACGAGGTGCCTTCGGCGAAGTCACCCTTCTCGCACAGCAGGACCTTCAGGCCGCGGCCCGCCGCATCGCGCGCGATGCCGGCTCCGTTGATGCCACCGCCAATAATCGCGATGTCGACCAGCCCATGATCCCTGCCCGCGTACGGCGCAGTCTGCGTCATCGCGTCCTGCTGCGCTTCTTCTCGATCCGTTGTCGCGCGGCCGCCTTTGCAGATGCGCCTGCCTTACCCGGCTTTGCCTTCGCCGTCCTGGATTTGGGCTGCTGGAGACCGTAGGTCGAGAACCCCTTCGCCGTGTCGGCGATCTCGGCTTCGCTGAGAATGTGCGGCGCCCCCAATGCAAGCGACAGATAATATTGACGCGCGATGGTCTCGAGCTCGACCGCCAGCCACATCGCCTTGTCGAGGTTTGCGCCGACCGCGATCATGCCATGATTGGCCAGCAGGCAGCCGTTGCGGCCTTCGAGTGCGGCGAGCGCCAGCTCGGATAATTCCGCCGTGCCGTAGCGCGCGTAGCCGGCGCAGCGGATGTCATTGCCCCCGAACGCGGCCATCATATAGTGGCAGGCCGGGATCGGCTTGCGCGCAATCGCAAGCACCGTGGCGTAGGTGGAATGGGTATGGACGACGCTGCCGACGTCGGGACGGCCGCGCATGATGTCGAGATGAAAGCGCCATTCCGTCGACGGCTGCAACGGCCCATCCCAGGAGCCGTAGTCACTTTCAAGCGGCATCGAGGCGATCATCTCCGGCTTCATCGCGTCATAGGGCGTCGCCGATGGTGTGATCAGCATCCGATCCTTGTAGCGGGCGGAGATGTTGCCTGACGTCCCCTGATTGAGCCCTGAAGCGTTCATCCATCGGCACTTGGCGATGATCGCCTCGCGCAACTGTCGCTCCTCACGGGTCATGGCAAGATACCTTTCGTCTTCAGCACGGATTGAGCGGCGGCTCGCCGGCGAGATAGCGGCGAACCTCTTCGGCTGCCTGATCGGCAGCAATGGTGACGGTGCGCAACGAGGCCCCCGCAATGTGGGGCGTCAGCGTGACGTTGGGCAGCTGCAGGAGCGGCCAGTCGGCCGGCACCGGCTCCACGGCAAAGGTGTCGAGCATGGCCCCGCCGAGCCGTCCGGCGGAGAGCGCCTCGTAAAGCGCCGTGTAGTCGACCAAGGGCCCGCGCGCCGTATTGATGAAGATGGCGCCCGGCTTGGCCTGCGCCAACGCCGCGCGATCGATGAAGCCGGTGGTCTCGGCGGTTACCCGCGCATGCAGGCTGATCACGTCGGCGCGCGCCAAGAGCTCGCTCAAGCCGACGTGCTCGACGCCGTCATTGCGATCTTGCACACTGAGCTGGACGTATGGGTCCGCCACCAGGATCCTGCAGCCGAATGCCTTGAGCAGTTTCACCACGCGGGTGCCAATCGCGCCATAGCCGACGATGCCGACGGTCATCTCGCCGAGCTCGCGCCCGGTGCGATCGGCGCGGTAGAGATCGCCGCGCCATTCGCCGCCGCGTAAGGATTCATGCCCGCTGCGGATCAGGCGCGTTTCGGCGAGAATGGCGCCGATGGTGAACTCGGCCACCGCACTGGCATTGCGGCCGGGCGTGTTGACCACGAGCACCTTGTGATCGCGCGCTGCCTGCATGTCAATGTTGACCGGACCGCCGCGCGACACCGCGATGAACTTAAGCTTCGGCAGCCGCTGCAGCATCGACCGCGAGATCGGCGCGAGATGCGTGACCAGCAGCGCGGCATCGCCGATGAAATCCGCGACCTCGTCGGGGTCGCCCATGAATTCCTTCAACCCGTCGAGCTTGGAGCCGGCATAGCCGTGCTCCATCGGCTCGTCCGGCCACGGCTGCTCCCGGATGCGGATGTCGATGTCGTTGCCGCAAGCCGCCGTGATGCGTTCGGCAAAGACGCTCGGCAGCATGAAGCGGTCACCGACGATGGCGATGATCTTAGGCATGACCGGCTCCCGCACGCACGGCCGCGAGTTGCTTCCAGACCGGCCGCGCCGCGAGCCTGGCCTCGAGATAGGCCGGAAACAGCCGCGCATAGTGCGACGCCAAGGCCGCATCCGGCGTTTGCGGCGCAGCGAGAAACGGCCGCACCCACACATCCGCACAGGCCGCCATGTCCGGATAGAGGCCGGTCGCCACCGCCGCGATCATGGCGGCGCCCGCAGCTCCCGCTTCGCCGCGACTACAGACACGAACGTTGCATTCCAGCGCAGCACCGAGGATCGCGCCGAGCGCCCGGCTTCGCGCCGCGCCACCGGTGATGCGCACGTCCCGCGGCAGCGCGCCCATCGCGGCGTAGCAATCACGGGCGGCGAAGGCGAGCCCTTCCATGACCGCGCGCATCAGATCCCAATAGCCGTGGCGTGTGCGCAAGCCCAGGAATTGTGCGCAGGCTTCATGGGCGACGAATGGGCCGCGCTCGCCGGCATCGGAAATGAAGGGATGGAATAGGAGCTCGCCGGGCCGCGCCTCGAGCACGTGGTCGTCGAGTCGACGGATCAGGTCGGCGCGCGAACGCGTAATGCCCTCGGCGGCAAGCAGGTCGCGCGCGAGATCGAGGAGCCAGTCGATGTTCAGCGTCGCCGCCATGTTCGATTGCATCTGGGCATAGTGACCGGAGACCGGAAACGGCATGGTATAGCCGGTCGCTTCGGCGTTGAGGACCACCGCATCGGCGCTTGGCGCCAGCCGCATATGCATGCCGGTCGAGCCGATGATGGTGCAGCCGACATCCGGCGCCGGATCGTAGAGCCCGGCCCCCAGCGCGTTGCAGATGACGTCGACATAGCCGAGCGAGACCGGAACGCCCTGCGGCAGTCCGATCTCGAGCGCCGCGCCGGCATTCAGCGGATACGTGGTCACGACGCCGTCGACGACGTCCGGAAACAGGGCCATGCAATCGGCGATTCCGATCAGGCGCGCCGTTTCCGCGTCAAAGCGGCGCTTGCGGAAATCGCCGCAGGAGAAGGTCGCCTCAGACGGATCGGTCGCACGCTCGCCGGTGAGCAGGAAATAGAGCCAGTCCTTGCAATGAAAGGCCGTGCGGGCGCGCGACAGGCTCTCGGGCGCATGCGCCTGCAACCAGGCCAGTTGCGGCCCCTGCTGGCAGGCGTTCAGCCCCGAGCCGGTCCGCCGATAGAGCGCCGCATTGCGCTCGCTGGCGCGGATGTCCCCGACGAGACTGGCAGCACGCGAGTCGAGCCAGAGCAGGGCCGGCGCGACGGGCCGCCCATCATCGTCGATCAGCCAGGTGCCATCGCCCTGCCCTGTCACCGCGATGGCGGCGAGCCGCGAGGCAAGATCGGGTATCGCCGCTCCCAAACCGCGCAGTGCGGCGACAGTATCGTTCCAGGTCCGCGTCATGTCCTGCTCGACATGTCCGCCGGCCGACGTCGTGTAGCTGTTCGGAAGCGCGTGTTCGCCGAGATGCCGGCCATCGCGCGTGAACGCGACCGTCTTGATCAAGGAAGTGCCGGCATCAATGCCGATGATGACGTCGCGACCCGACGCGGTGCTCATGATCAAGCTGCCTCCGCGTGGCGAATGCAGTTACCGTCGGCGCCGAACACATGAAGGTGCCGCGTCTCCAGCGCGAAGGGAATAATGTCTCCGGGTCGCGCGGCGATCTTGTTCGGCGTCACCGCGATGAGGAGACGGCCCTCGCGTTCGCCTGCGACATGCGACTGGTCGCCGAGCCACTGGTTTGAGACGACGCGCACGCGCACATCCCCGTTGCCGACGGAAATCTTCTGCGGCCTGATGCCGATCCGGACACGCGGGCTCTGCTCGAGCGCGCGGCCCGCGGCCGGGTCGAGCGTCCGCCCGTCGAGCTGGAACGCGACATCCGGGCCGATCGAGAGACGAAAGCCGCCGTCGGCGCGAGCGACCTCGGTCTCGAGCAGGTTCATCGGTGGCTCGCCGATGAAGCTCGCAACGAACAGGTTCGCGGGATGATCCTTCAACTCCCGTTCGCTTGCGAACTGCTGAAGCACGCCGTCTTCCATGACCGCGATTCGGTCGGCGAGCGCGCTCGCCTCGGTCTGGTCATGGGTGACGAATATCGCCGTCATCCCGCGCTCGGCAAGCAGCCCCTTGATCCGGCCGCGCAGCACCGCGCGGAGCTGCGGCTCGAGCTGGCCCATCGGCTCGTCCAACAGATACAGATCGGCATCGCGCACCAAGGCGCGCGCCAACGAGACGCGTTGCTGCTGCCCTCCGGAGATCGAGCGCGGATAGCTGTCGAGAATGTCGTCGATTTCCACCAGCCGCGCGATCGCATCGACCCGGCGGGAGACCTCGCCATGCGAGAGCTGCTGCGCCTTCAGGGCGAAGGCGATGTTTTCGCGAACCGTGAGCGGCGGGTAAAGCGAATAGCCTTCAAAGGCCATCGCCACCTTGCGCCTCGCAGGCGGCAATTCGTCGATCCGGCGCTGGCCGAGCGTGATCGTCCCCGCGGTGACGCTCTCGAAGCCCGCGATCATCCGCAGGGTCGAGGTCTTGCCGCAGCCCGACGACCCCAACAGCGCGACGATCTCCCCCTTGTCGACCTCCATATCCAGCGCGCGCACGGCGTGAACCGGCGGCTTGCCGCGGCTCTGGTAGACCTTGTCGACCTTCCTGATCTCCAGCACGCCCATGCTCACGGCGCTCCCATCATGCGGCCTGCCGCCGAGGCGACAGGTCCAAACGCAGGCCTGTCGTGCGGTCAAACAAGAGAGCCGCCTCCGGCGCGAACCGAACGAAGACGCCATCCTCCGCACTTGCCATGGCGGAATCTTGTGGCAGGGCGGCCAGCCATTCGGTCCCGTCGGAGAAGCGCAGTAGCAGCACGGCCTTTTCGTGCATCGGTGTGATGGCGACGATGCGCGCCGGAATGGCATTTTCGCTTGGTTGGCGGGTGATGACGAGATCATCCGGGCGCACACCAAGCCAGCACGCACCATGATCGACGGCCGCGCGATCGGCGGCATCGAGGCGAACGAACGTCCCTGCCACCTCCGCACCGAGACCGCCCTGCGCCGCGGCCGGCTCGACCTCTGCCAGATTGATGCTGGGATCGCCGAACAGGCGCGCGACGGCAACGGATGCCGGCCTGGCATAGATCTCCTCGGGACGCGCGACCTGCACCAGATGCCCGTCAACCAGGACCGCGATCCGGTCGGCGATCGCCATCGCCTCCCGATAGTCCTGGGTGACATAGAGAACGGCGGCCGAGCTCCGCCGCAACAGGCTCGGCAATTCGAGCCGCATTTCGTAGCGAAGCTTGGCATCGACGTTGCGCAAGGGATCGTCGAGCAGCAGCACATCGGGATTGCCGATCAGCGCGCGGGCAAGCGCGGTGCGTTGCTTCTGCCCGTTCGACAATTCGCGGGGCATGTGGCCCAGCACATGCTCGATCTTTAGCAGCCGGCTGATCGACTTGACCCGGCTCGCGACTTCGGTCGCGCCCGCCCTGGCACGCAAGCCGCTTGCGATGTTGGCCTGCGCACTCATGTGAGGAAACAGGGCGAAGTTCTGGAAGGCCATGCCGATCCCGCGCTGCTCGGGCGGCGCCCCCACGATCGATTGACCGCCGACCAGAATGTCGCCTTCGTCCGGCTCGAACATGCCGGCGATCATGCGCAAGAGCACGGTCTTGCCGCTGCCGGACGGGCCGAACACCGCGACGATCTCGCCGGGTTCGACGGCCAAGGAAACATCCTCGGCGCAGCGGACCGGGCCGAATGACTTGCCGACGGCGTTGAGTTCAAGACGCGCCATGGCCTCAGCCTTTCACCGCACCGAGCGACAAACCCTCGACCAGATAGCGTTGCGCGTAGAGCGCCAGCAGCAGGGTCGGCGTGACGGAGAGCACGATCGCGGCTGCGATCTGGCCGTACTGAATGCCTGAGGCGGTGACGAAAGCCAGCGCACCAACAGTCACTGGCTGCTTGTCGGCCGAGGCCAGGATCAGCGCGAACACGAAATTGTTCCAGCAGAAGATGAAGGAGAGCAGACCGGCCGCCGCGATGCCGGGCCCGGCGAGCGGCACCGCGATCCGTGTGAACGCCTCGCGCCAGGTATGACCGGCAAGACGATAGGCGTGCTCGATGTCCGGACTGATGTCTTCGAAATAGCCGCGCACGATCCACAGGATCAGCGGCAGTGCGATGAGCTGATAGACCCAGACGATGCCGAAATACGTGTCGTTGAGCCCGAGCTGCTGGTAGTAGAGCGACAATGGCAGCAGCACCAGCAGCGGCGGGGCGAAGCGAAACGACAACAGCGTGAATGCGATGGTTTCGCCGAGCCGAAACTTGAACCGCGCAAAGGCGTAGGCCGCGGGCACGCCAAGCAGCAAGGCAAGGACCACGGCTGCGCTCGACAGCGCGAAACTGTTCACAAGGTTGCGCATGAACGATATTTCGAGATTGCCGGCGGCGGTCCGGAGCTGTCCTGAAATCAGCGCCTGGTAATTGGCGAGCGTCGGCTCGAAGAGGATGCGCGGAGGAATCCGCAGGATTTGCTCATTGGTCTGGAACGACATCAGGAAGATCCAGACGATCGGAAACATGAAGAAGACCAGCACGAGCGCGAGCGCGACGCCGCGGAAGATACGACCTGCGAGACTGGAATGATCCATCGCCGTCTTCCCGTCCCTCACGCGTGGCCGTGGGCGCGGGCCCGCAGCCGCAGCCAGTTCTTGATGAAGATGTTCGAGAGGATATTGGTGATCAGCCACAGGATCATCAGCAACGCCGCCGAACGTCCGACATTGGTATATTGAAAGAATTCGAGATAGGCCTGGACCTGGAACACCATCAGCCGATCGCCGGGGCCGCCTTGTGTCATCGCGTAGACGATGTCGAATTGCTGGATCGAATCCAGCAGGCGAAACAGCGAGGCGGTGATGATGTAGGGCGCAAGCATCGGCAGTGTGATGCGGAAGAAGACAAAGCTTGCCGGGACACCATCGAGCGCCGCGGCTTCGAACGGCTGCCGCGGCAGCGAGCGCAGGCCCGCCAGGAGCAGGATCATGATGAAGGGCGTGTAGACCCAGACATCCACCAGCACCACCGTGAACAATGCAGTCGACGGATCGGATGCCCATTTGAAATCATGCACGCCGAACAGGCTCACGAGATAGGATAGGATGCCGAAGCTCGGGTTGGTCATGAGCTTCCACATCAGCGCGGCGATCGCGGGCGCCGTCATCAGCGGCAACAGCAGGACGATCGACACTGCATTATGGAAGCGTGTGGGACGCCGCAGCAGCAAGGCGATGCCGAGGCCGAGCAGCAGTTCGAGCACCACTGTCAGTGCGGTATAGATGAGCGAGATGCGAAGCGTATTCCAGAAGGCGGGGTCGGAGAGAAAATCGATGTAATTGTCGATCCCAATGAAGCCGCGCAGATATGGCAGGTTCAGGCGGTAGCGCTGGAGCGAATAAACTGCCGCCGTCACGAAGGGAACCAGGATGGCGATGCAAACGAGCAGAGCCGGCAGGCTCAGCACATAGGGCAGCATCCGCCCGCGCAGCCTCGTGGCGCGGCGCGGTAGCACATTCGTCTGGGACAATTGGACCATGCTCATGACGATACCGGATCACGCATTGGCTTCAACACCGCCGGCCCGGATCGGATAGGCGTTCCGAACCGGCGGGTTGGCGTGGCGCGGAGGAATCGGGCACCACGCGAGGCGTCGATGGCGGCAAAGTCAGCCAAGGCCTGCCTGCTTGAGCTGACGATTGATGCTGTCGGCGAGTTTATCGAGCCCCTCGTCTACGCTGACCTCCTTCGCCACCATCTTCTGGAGCGAGGCGGCCCATTCCGTCGTCAGGTCGAAAAACAACGGCTGGGCCGTGAAGTAGATCTTGGCGCCCGGCGACGACAGATCATGCTGCTCGAGATAGCCCGGATAGGACTTCGCGATGCGGTCGCGGAATTCGCTGTCCTTCCACACCGACGCGCGCACCGGATTGACGAAATCCATCTTGCGGGCTCCGAACAGATCGTGCTCGGTCGAGGCTGCCCATTGCATGAACAGCCAGGCCGCGTCCTTCTGCTTGGAGAAGCTGGAGAGCGCGAGCGACCAGATCCAGACGTTCGGCGTCGGCGCCTTGGCGGCCGGATTTGCCGCGAACGGCGCGTAGCCGAGATGACCCCTCTCCTTGTTCTCGCCACCGTTCATGAAGTAGCCGAGAATATCGGCGTCGAAGATCATGCCGGAGGCGCCGGCGCCAAGGTCCGTGCCGACCTGGTACCAGGTGTAGGTCGACCAGTTCTTCGGCCCAGAGGTCTGGATCATCTTGACCCATTTCTCGTGGAACTCCTTGGAGGCCTTGGTGTTCATGGCGGCCTTCAGCTTTCCGCCTTCCATCACGAAGTCCTTCTGGCCGAAATTCGAGTAGGCCGAGAGGAATCCGGGATGGATCGTGGCCCAGGAGCGTGAGCCGCGGACGCCGACGCCATAAGGCCCGCCTGCATCCTTGGTGATCTTGGCGGCGACATCGAGCATCTCGTCGAGATTCTTCGGCGGCTTGACACCAACCTTGTCGAAGATGTTGCGGTTGTAGGCGATATTGTTGAGCTCATAACCCCAGGGAATGCACCATTGCTTGGCCTTGCCCGAGCCGAGCTCGGAGCCGGCAACGCCGTCCCACGCCGTCGAGGACCGAAGGCCGGGAAGCACGTCGTCCCAAGCAAAGGCCGGGTTAGTCTTTGCGGGGTCCTTGATATAGGCGTTGAGATCCTCGATCCACCCGGCCGGACCGTAGGTCCAGGTCATGTAGGCGCCGGTCATGAAGGCGTCGTACTGGTCCGATTTCGAGGACAGCGCCGCGGTGACCTTGTCGAAATAGACATCCTCCGGGAAGATATCGTAGGCGACGTTCATCCCCGTAAGCGACTTGAAGGCTTCGATATCGCCAATCATCGCATCGACGTAGGGATGCTTGTTCAACAGCAGCTTGACGGTCTTGCCGCTATAGGCCTTCCAATTGAAGTCCGCCGCCATGGCCCGCGACATCGCGGCGACGTAGGCGGAGTTGGCGGCAACGCCGGCGATGCCGAGCTTTGCGGCACCATCCAGCAGATCACGCCGGTTGATGCGTTTGGCGGCGTAGGAATCGAATAGATTCTTCTCGCGATCGTGCATGAGCAACCTCCCGTTATGAGCGTTTACTTTCCCTTCCGACCTTTATTCCTGGTCTTGGTAGTCTTGCCGGATGTTGCCTCCGGCTTTTCCGTCGCGAGGGCCTGAGCGGTCGCCTCGTCGATGATGAGACCGTGCAGGAGACGGCTGCGCAGCACCGCGCGCAGAGCCGTGACCTTGGCCAGCCCGCCGCCGATGGCGACGATGCGATGCTTCCTGAGGTCTGCCGCTTCCATCGAGGTCGCGCGCGCCGACAGGTCGATGTCGAGCACTTCGCCATCGGCGTTGAAAAAATGTCCAAGCAGGTCGGCGCAAGCGCCGGCACGCTTCAATTCGACGACCTCGTCCGGCCTGATCATGCCGCTCGAAACCAGGAAGCCTTCGGCATGGATTTGTCCGATGCCGACGAACAGGAGCGAGGCCTTGCGCGCGAGCGCGAACACGTCCGCGATGCCATATTGCTTCATCAACACGGCACGATCGGCGACCGAATTGGCGAACACCGGCACCGGCAGAAGATAGGCCTCCGCCCCGGTGCGCTCCGCCAGCCGATGAATGACGTCGAACGGATTTGCGGCGAATTTCCGCGTCAATCCGCCGAGCAAAGAGACGAATTGCACGTCCCGCGCCGGCGTCTGCGGCAACTGCTCGACGACCGCGGCGAGCGTGCGGCCGTGACCGACGCCGATGATCTTGTCCTCGCCGCGCTCCAGGACCTGCCGCAGGAAGCTCGCACCTTCGAGCGCCAGCGCTTTCAGCGGCAAGTCGCCCTCGCCGAGATCCGGCGCGACGCGGCAGAAAGAAAGGCCGTAGCGCTCGGCCAATGTGTTCTCCAGCGCGACGCATTCGGCCACGGGCCCCTCGACGAAGACGCGGATCATGCCCTCGCGGCTCGCGCGCGCGATCAGCCGATGCGCCTTTGTGCTCTGGATGTTGAGGCGATCGGCGACCTCGGACTGGGT
Source organism: Bradyrhizobium sp. DN3 (assembly GCF_041357655.1). Lineage (NCBI taxonomy): Bacteria > Pseudomonadati > Pseudomonadota > Alphaproteobacteria > Hyphomicrobiales > Nitrobacteraceae > Bradyrhizobium > Bradyrhizobium sp. DN3. Next base: position 39,417 of record NZ_JAULLN010000013.1, read on the forward strand.
CAGCCCAGCGGCGAAATAGAGCCACGCCGCCCGCGTTGCGAGCGACGCCTCACCGTCAACCATCGGCAGCCTGTCGGAAGGTATCGCCACGCCGGAAAAGCCCGCTTGCAATTTTCTTCACGTCTTGCAAAAAATTGCAGAGGCGGATTGGAACGTCAATCCCCCAAACGTGCTGCGGTGCAATCTTGTTGCGCTATCAGCAATGGTTGCCATCACGCTGTGGAGGTCGAATGGCAGGCTTGTTCCTCGGCATCGACGTCGGAACCGGCGGCGTTCGCGCCTGCGCCGTCGATGCGCGCGGCGCCAAGCTCGGAATGGAATCGGCGCCTCTTCCCCCGCCACGACAGAACGGCAACGCGATCGATCAGGATCCGGAACTCTGGTGGGATGCGACGGCTGTCGCGATCCGCAAGCTCGGCCGCACGATCGATCTCCAGACCGTCGAGCGCGTCAGCGTCGACGGCACGTCAGGCACGCTGCTGATGATCGACGCCGCGGGTCGGCCCTGCACGCCGGGGCTGATGTACAACGATGCGCGCGCGGCAGCGGAGGCCGCCCGCATTGGGGCCGTGGCCCCCGCGGACAGCGGTGCGCACGGCGCGAGCAGCGCGTTGGCGAAGCTGTTGTATCTGTCGGATCGCGCGGAAGCGGGCCAGGCGCGTTTTGCCGTGCATCAGGCCGACTGGATCGCAGGGCGGTTCGCCGGACGTCACGGCATCAGCGATGAGAACAACGTCCTGAAGCTCGGCTACGATCCCGTGACACGCACCTGGCCGGCCTGGCTCGAGGAGCTCGGCGTATCCCGCGAACTGCTGCCGAAGGTGCTGGTACCGGGAACCCCCTTTGCGGATATTGATCCCGAAATCGCAGCCATGCTGGGCCTGTCATCGGCAGTGCGCATCGCGGCCGGCACCACCGATGGTGTCGCCGCCTTCATCGCGACGCGCGCCGATACACCCGGCGATGCCGTGACCTCGCTCGGAACGACGCTGGTCGTGAAGCTGCTGGCGACCCGGCCTATTTTCGCCGCCAATCAGGGCGTCTACTCGCACCGGCTTGGCGAGCGCTGGCTCGCAGGCGGCGCCTCCAATTCCGGCGGCGGAGCACTGCTCGCGCATTTCACCGCCGCCGATATGGACCGATTGACACCGCAATTGCAGCCGGAGACGCCGACCGGGCTCGACTACTACCCACTGCCCAAGCCCGGCGAGCGCTTTCCAATCGCCGATCCAGCGTTGCCGGCAAGGGTCGCACCGCGCCCAGCGGCCGACCACCGCTTCTTCCAGGCGCTGCTCGAAGGCATCGGGGGGATCGAAGCGCTCGCCTATCGGCGCCTGGCCGAGCTCGGCGCGCCAAGGCTGCGACGCGTCATCAGCATCGGCGGCGGGGCGAAGAACGCGGCTTGGACCGAGATCAGACGGCGCGCCCTTGGCGTTCCCGTGAGCGTTGCCGAAGAGACGGAGGCAAGTTACGGCGCGGCGCTATTGGCACTGCGAGGCGGCCCGCCATGATGGCCGATATCATCGACATCGAAGGTCTCGCCATGATCGCGGACCGCTTCGATCACGTGCTGCTCGATCAATGGGGCACGCTGCACGAAGGCCAGGCCGTCTTTCCCCTGGCGCGCGACTGCGTTGTGCGGCTGCGCCAGGCCGGCAAGCGCGTCCTTGTGCTGTCGAACTCCGGCAAGCGCGCGAGCAGCAACGCGGCACGGCTTGCCTCGCTGGGCCTTCCAGCGGACGCCTATGACGGCATCCTGACGTCCGGTGAGGTCACCTGGCACGGCCTGAAGGCGCGTGCGCAACAGCCCTTCATCGCATTCGGCCGCACCTGCTTCCTGGTCGCTCGCGGCGGCGATCATGCGATCGTCGATGGGCTCGACCTCAATCTCGTCGCAGACGTTGGCAAGGCCGACTTCATCCTGCTCGCGGGTCTCGACGACGCAGTCGCCGAGCCCGAGCACTGGCGCGCATGCCTGACTGAAGCCGCTGCACGCGGCCTGCCGATGCTGTGCGCCAATCCCGACCTCGCAATGTTCGGCGCCGCCGGATTGATCCCCGCCCCCGGCGCATTGGCCCGCTTCTACGAAACGCTGGGCGGCCGTGTGACCTATGTCGGCAAGCCGCACGCGCCGATCTTTACGGCAGCGCTCGAACGGTTGGGCCAACCGAATCCGGCGCGCGTGCTGATGATCGGTGACAGCCTCGACCACGATGTCGCCGGCGCCCGCCGCGCCGGGATGCTGACACTGCTGCTCAGGTCCGGCGTGCACCGCGATCAGACGCCGGGTGAATTGGTACGACAACCGCCCGGTGAGGATGCGCGGATGCCGCACTGGACGATGGACCATCTGGCCTGGTGAGAGGCGCGCGATGCAACAGCAACCTGCCCTGCTCCACGAGCTTCGCCGCATGTCGGCGCGCGTCGGCCGCAACATCCTCCTGGTCCAGGGCGCCGGCGGCAACTCGTCGATCAAGCATGACGACCTGCTGTGGGTGAAGGCCTCCGGCACCTGGCTTGCGGATGCCGAGCACAAGGACATCTTCGTGCCGGTGTCGCTCGGTGCGGCACGCGCGGCGCTGTCGCAAGGCGACGAACGGGTGCCCCTCGCGCCTGGCGCCGGCACGGCCTTGCGCGCCTCGATCGAGACCTCCCTCCATGCGCTCATGCCGCATCCGGTCGTGCTGCACGTCCATTCGGTCAACACCATCGCCTGGGCGGTGCGGACCGATGCGCGCGCCGAGTTCGCCGAGCGACTGGATGGACTGGCCTGGCGCTGGCTCGATTATCATCATCCGGGACTGCCACTGGCCAAGGCCGTAGACCATGCCCTGACGCAGGACAGAGTAGATGTACTGGTCCTCGGCAATCATGGCCTGGTGGTCGGCGCCAAGACCTGTGCCGGCGCAGAGGCGCTGGTCGACGAGGTCGAGAGCCGCCTCGCGCTTGCGCCGCGCTCCGCAATTGGCGCAGATGAAGACGCGCTTCGTTCAATCTGTGGCGGCACAGGGTATCGACTGCCAAAGGATCCGCGATCCCATAGCATCGCAATCGACTCTTACAGCCGCGCCATTGCGACCAACGGTTCGCTCTATCCGGACCATGTGGTCTTCCTCGGTCCGGCCCTACCCGTTCTGGACCAAGCCCAGGATCTTCGCGCCCAGGAATCGCTGGTGCGGCCGGACGGGCTGCCGCAGCCGGTCGCGCTGCTCGTTCCAGGTCTCGGTTGCATCGTTCGCAAGGACGCGAGCGACGGCGCCGAGGCGATGCTGAGCTGTCTCGCCCTGGTGACCGGCCGCCTACCTCTGACCGCGCAGGTTCGCTATCTGACGCGGGAGAACGAGTGCGCCCTGCTGAATTGGGATGCCGAGCGATACCGTCAGCAACTGACCGCAAATCGCTGACCGGCTGAAACGGAACAATTCCGTAACTTGCTCGCGAAGCTTCGCGCGGTATCAGCCGCTCCTACCCGCGCGGGCCTCGCTGCGCGGGCCAAGCCGACGACTGTGGAACCGCTGGCTGTGAAGTGGCTCACACCGTGCAAGACGGTTGAGGTGTATCCCTCGTGTCGGGTGGAATGGCAGACGGAGATGCGCATGAAACGTCTCATGCCCTCGCTCATCGCAGCCTTGCTTCTCGCCGGTGCCGCCAGCAGCGTGCTCAGATCGCACGTGCTGCATATCGGTCAGAGCAACATGCCATCCATCACGGAACTGCAGACCGGTCAGGCCAGCAAGCTGCCTGAGCTGGAGATGCAGGACCGCTCTGTCCTGTTTGCGAGAGAGCCGGCTCAGTAGAACGCTCCGCTTTCAGGCTGTCCGCCTTACTCGGCCGCCGCGGTCGCGTGTTGAGGCTGTCCGTCGTTCGGACCCGTTCGCGCCGTCTGCTCGTCGAGCCAGAGACGGTGGTGCTCGCGGGCCCAATTGACGTCGACGTCGCCCGAACCCATGGCCTCGAACGCACCTTCCATCCCAATGGTGCCGATATAGATGTGGGCGATCATCGCCGCGACGAACAGCACAGCCACGATGGAGTGGACGATCTGGGCCAGCTGCATGCCTTCGATCCCCGTCGTATAGAACGGGAACATGAGGACATAGCCGCTCGCAGCGACGAGACCGCCGCCGATCACGACGATCCAGTAGATCGCCTTCTGGCCGGCGTTGAAGCGGTAGGCCGGCGGATGATCATGCCCGACGATGCCGCCGCCTCGCTTCATCCACGCGACGTCCACCTTGTTCGGAATATTGCCGCCGATCCACATCAGAAAGATTAGAACGACCCCAATGGTGAACGGGAAGCTCAGATAGTTGTGGGCGTACTTTGCCCATTGCGACCATTCGGAGAAAGCCTCGAAGCCGATCAGCGGCAATAGCAGCGGTCGCCCAAAGGTGATGTTTAGTCCGGAGATCGCCAGAATGATGAAGCAGGTGGCAGTCATCCAATGCACGAAACGCTCATAGATGTTGAAGCGCACGATGGTGCGGCCGGACCGTCCGCTTTCGAGGCGCACCATGCCGCGGGTGAGATAGAAGATCACGATCACCGCCAGCATACCGACGATCGCGATGCCGCCGATCCAGCGCAGCGTGACATTGTGGAACTCGCGCCATTCCCGCCCCTGAGGCTGCTCGAGAACGCCGGACCTCTGATCAGGGATGCTGACGCGGCCCTGGATCCGGTTCAGCTCCTGCAAGAGCTGCTGCTCCTTGACCGAGCTTGCGGTCGGATTGACCTGCTGGGCGCCTACCGGTGCTGGAGCTGCCACGATGAGGAGGAGTAAAGCACCGGCCCCGACAGCCGCCCGAACGAGTTTTGCAAACGACACCATGAGCTCCTCCTCAATGTTCGCGCGACCTTCGTCAGGATTCGATCGTCTCGCGATAGGCCGTCTTCCACCCCCAGGCACCCGAACCGTAGCCGCGCTTCATCACACGCTCCTTGTAGATCTGCGCGATGATCTCGCCGTCGCCTGCGAGCAGCGATTTTGTCGAGCACATTTCGGCACACAGCGGCAGCTTGCCCTCGGCCAGCCGGTTCGCGCCGTATTTCTCGTATTCCTCCTTGCTGCCGTCCGCCTCCGGACCGCCGGCGCAATAGGTGCACTTGTCCATCTTGCCGCGGGAGCCGAAATTGCCGACCTTCGGATATTGCGGCGCGCCGAACGGACAGGCGTAGAAGCAATAGCCGCAGCCGATGCAGAGATCCTTGGAGTGCAGCACCACGCCGTCAGCGGTGGTGTAGAAGCAGTTCACCGGGCACACCGCAGCGCACGGCGCATCGGTGCAATGCATGCAGGCCATCGTGACCGAGCGTTCGCCCGGCTTGCCGTCATTGATGGTCACAACGCGACGCCGGTTGATGCCCCAGGGCACCTCGTGCTCGTTCTTGCAGGCGGTGACGCAAGCGTTGCACTCGATGCAGCGATCGGCGTCGCAGAGAAATTTCATACGTGCCATCGTCGTTACTCCTAAGCCGCCGCGATTTGGCAGAGAGTGACTTTGGGCTCCTGCATGCCCGTCGCGGGGTCGTATCCGTACGTAGTGATCGTGTTGGCGCTTTCGCCGAGCACGATCGGGTCGGTGCCCTTCGGGTAATTGCCGCGAAGATCCTTGCCCGCGAACCAGCCGCCGAAGTGGAATGGCATCCAGGCGACGCCCTTGCCAACGCGCTCGGTGACGAGCGCTTTCATCTTCGCCCTCGAATTATTCTCTGCACCCGTGACCCACACCCAGCCACCGTCCTTGACACCGCGCTCGGCGGCATCGGCAGGATTGATCTCGATGAACATGTCTTGCTGCAATTCGGCAAGCCACGGGTTGGTGCGGGTCTCCTCGCCGCCGCCCTCATATTCGACCAGACGGCCGGACGACAGGATGAGCGGGAACTGTTTTGCGATTCCCTTCTCTACCGCTGCCTTCTGCACGGAGAACCCGATATTCGGCATCCTGAACTGCTTGGCGTCAGGCAGCGTCGGATATTTGGCGACGAGGTCGACGCGCGGCGTGTAGATCGGCTCGCGGTGAACAGGGATAGGATCGGGCAAGCCGAAGGCATTCATGCGCGCCTTGCCGTTGCCGTAGGGAACGCAGCCATGCGCCAGCGCTACGCGCTGGATGCCTCCCGACAGGTCGAGCGCCCACGACACCGTGTCCGGATTGGCGGGATTGATCTTGTTGATCACGGCCATTTCCGCTTCGGTGAGCTCGGTGTCCCAGCCGAGCTTCTTCAGGCTTGCCAGCGTGAACTCCGGATAGCCGTCCTGAATTCCCGAACCCAACGAGTACGAGCCATCCGCGAGCAGGCTCACCTTCCGCGTCGTGCCGTCCGGCAGCTTCTCCTCACGCTCGATGCCGAACCGCGGCCGGAACGTACCGCCGCCGTCCATCACGTTCAGATTGGTGTTGTAGAGCAGCGGCGTGCCGGGATGCTTGACCTCAGGTGATCCCCAGCACGGCCACGGCAGACCATAATAGTCGCCGCCGACCTCGGGATCGTCCTTCGGTGCCCGCATGCTCAGCATGTCGAACTTGGCCTGGTTCTTCATGTGCGCCTTGAGGCGCTCGGGCGATTGCCCGCAATAGCCAGTCGACCAGCTGCCGCGGTTCATCTCGCGCAGCACATCCTCAGCTTCAGGAAGATTGTTTTCGACCTTGATTTTCTTGAACATCTGGTCGGCGAAGCCGAGCTTCTTCGCCATCAGATAGATGACCTCGAGATCATCCTTCGATTCAAAGATCGGCTTCACGATCTGCTCGCCCCATTGCAGCGAGCGGTTGGAGGCGACGCGCGACCCCTTGCATTCGAATTGCGTGGCGACCGGCAGAATGTAGACGCCATCCTTGCGGCCCGCCTCCACGGAGAGCGAAGCCCAGGTCGTCGGATGCGGGTCGGCAATGACGAGCAGCTCGAGGGCCTTCAGACCCTTGAGGGACTCAGGAATGCGGGTGATGCTGTTGGAGGCGTGTCCCTGCACGAACACCGCCTTCACGTTGTCTTTCTGCGCGACCTGATCCTTGGGCAATGTCACTGCCTCGAACCAGCGGGTCAGCGGAATGCCGGGGGTTTCCATGATCTGCTTGGAGTCGAAGCGGGACTTCAGGAAGTCATAGTCGACCTCCCAAACCCGCGACCAATGCTTCCAGGCGCCTTCGGCGAGGCCGTAGTAGAACGGCAGCGTGACGATATCGAGCCCGACATCGGTCGCGCCCTGCACGTTGTCATGGCCACGGAAGATGTTGGCGCCTGCGCCGGCCTTCCCGACATTGCCAGTCATCAGGAGCGCAATGCAACTTGCGCGCACGTTGGCGGTGCCGACGGTTTTCTGGGTCTGGCCCATGGCCCAGATGAGGGTTGCCGGCTTCTCGGTGGCGAACATCTTGGCGACGCGCTTGAGCTGCTCGCCGGGAATGCCGGTGACTCGCTCGACTTCTTCCGGAGGCCACTTCTCAACCTCCTTCTTGATGTCGTCGAAACCGTAAACGCGCTGCCGGATGAACTCCTTGTCCTCCCAGCCATTCTGGAGAATGTGCCACATCATGCCGTAGAGCACCGGAATGTCGGTGCCCGGGCGCATCCGCACATATTCGGTCGCGTGGGCCGCCGTACGCGTCAGGCGCGGATCGATGACGATAAAGTTGGCCTTTTGCAGCTCCTTGCCCTCGAGCAGATGTTGCAGCGAGACCGGGTGCGCTTCGGCCGGATTGCCGCCCAAGATGACCTGTGTCTTCGCATTGCGGATATCATTGTAGCTGTTGGTCATCGCGCCGTAGCCCCAGGTATTGGCGACGCCGGTCACGGTGGTCGAATGGCAGATGCGAGCCTGATGATCGGTGTTATTGGTCCCCCAGAACGCACCGAGCTTGCGGAACAGGTAGGCGCCTTCGTTGGTCATCTTGGCCGAGCCGAGCCAATAGACGGAATCGGGGCCTGACTTCTCACGTACAGCTTGAAGTTTGTCTCCGATCTCGTTGATCGCGGAATCCCAGGAGACGCGGGTCCACTGCCCATTTACCAGCTTCATCGGATAGCGCAGCCGCCGCTCGCTGTGTACGAGTTCGCGCACCGAGGCGCCCTTGGCACAATGCGAGCCGCGATTGATCGGCGAATCCCAGCTCGGCTCCTGGCCGATCCAAACGCCGTTCAAGACTTCGGCCGTCACCGTGCAGCCAACGGCGCAATGCGTGCAGATGTTCTTGCGGATGGTCGCGCCTGCGGTGAGCGGACCAGCCATTGCTGCTTCCGCTTTGCGCACGCTGCCGACCGGCAAGCTGCCGAGCGCGGCAAGTGCACCGCCGGCAAGACCGGATTTGCGCAAGAAGCTGCGGCGGTCGAGACCGCCGGCCTGCCCCGCAAGGGACTCGACAACGGAGCCGTGGCGCGGGGAATGCTGGTGTGTTCGCTTGATCAGCACGGTCAGCCTCCCTTGGCCGGATAACGATTGACGCGATAAAACGCCTTGACGTGGTCGGATTCCTTGTAGCGCGCCTTGCGCTTCTCATCGTTGGTCTCACTGTCGGCCTGCGCCGACCCGACCAACGGTGTCGCGAGTGTCGCACCGACACCGACCGTGCCGATGCTAACCTTGCGCAGGAAGTCGCGGCGTCCCACTGTGGCCTTCTTGTCTTCACTCATCGCATCTCTCCTGGACCTGCGCGTGCCGGTCAGTTGGCGAATGTGAATGCTTCCATCTCGATCTCGATAAAGGTGCGACCGAGCGCGCCGACCGCCCGATAGAAATGGGCGTTCCCGGCGCTCTCGATGTCCGCGAACAGCCGCCCCATCCAGGGCGATACGTGTTTCTCGAAGAAAGTGCGCTGTGCCTCTGGCGAGGCACCGAAGTGCCCGCCGGCAAGGCCCGACATGATCTCGCAAATGATCGCGGCGTGATCCTCGGGTTCGGAATTGTTGGTCAGCCGCTCGATGCCGAGCGTCGTCAAGTCTCCTCGCAGGCGCGACAGCGGCCGTTCGTTGAGGAAGCCGGTGAGATAGTACGAGGCATATGGCAGCAATTCGCCGCGACCGAGCCCCACGAACAGATCAAAATATTCGCGCTCGACTTTCGCTGCGACCGTGCTTGAGGCGACGTCGGCGAGCGCTGCATGCGCGCGGCCGAGTGGCGTTGCGTCGCCACTCAATGCCGCAAGCTGCTCGAGCAATCGTTTCGACGGCGGCGCGGACAGCAACGTTGCTAGCAACGCATATTCCTGCGCGCGCGCAGCATCGACGGAATCGACAAGCTCTGCTGATACGGCTTGTTCGCTGTAGAGATCGGGCCGCAAATCGTTGCGTGCAACGCCGGTCGCTGCTTCGACTGCAACCACCCGTTGTGCTGGCACGCGGGTCCAATTCGACACGGAGGGTTGGCTGATACCTATTTTGCGCGCAAGCTGAGCAATGCCGCCTGCAGCATCGATTGCGCGATCAAGCCCGTCATCCCGCACGTGGACCTCCCATCCGAGTCCCGTCTGCTTGATTATTGCTTTTGTTACAAAGCGCTAATGAAATTTAGTCCCGGTTCCACGGATGGTCAATCATCCGTCCATAGCCTGAGCCTATAGCCTTTAGTCGTGCTGCTCGCGCGGCAGTGCACCACCGTGATTACGGCGCCTCACGGGCTCAGCGAAATCCGCAGATCTGTCCGCGACTGTCGGTTGCACCGCAACAGAGATTGCCGGCTGTTCCCTCGCCTCCGATGTCTCGACACCATCCGATGCGGCCGTCGCGTCGGCTTGACGCAATTCCGCCGAAGTATCCGCTGTTTCAATCGACGCCTCGGGGAGCGATTGGACCACCTCGCGCACCCCGCCGACGATGCGATCGACGAGTGCGGCCAGCTGTTCCGACGAACAATCCAGCGGCCCAAAACCCGGCATTGCGGTCGGGTCGTTGAAGTCCCATGCATTCTCCGCAAGCCCGATGAAGTCGCGAATGGCGGGATCGGTCGCCCAGGCGCGGCGAAGAGCCGCACGGCTCAACTCCTGTGGAATGCCCTTGCTCAGGAAGGCGGTGATGTCGGTCGCGGCATTGATCTCATCGATCGACGGCAGGCTCGAGAGATCGAACGCGCTATCATCGTCCTTGCGCTCGGGCGGCAGCGTGGGCTGCGCCGCGGCAGGCTTCGCCGGCTCCGCTCGCGCTTCGCGTTTGCGGCGGGACCAACGTGCAAGGAACTCCTCCTCACTCATTCCTGTCCGCCTTCATGGTCGCGGCGCGCCAGCGCCTCCGGATCAGCGCGGCGCCGCTTGCGCTTGACGAATTCCCGCTCCACATGGTGCTCGGCCACGAACCTTTCAATTGCTTCGCGCAGTACCTCCGGCATCGGCACGGCCTCGACGAGATTGTCGGCGGCTTCGGTAAAGCCCTCGCCCTCAGCGGGGTCGGCGGTAACCGCAGTAAGGGCATAGGGCCAGGCGCCTTCCGAGGGCGACAGCACAGTCCAGATGCTCGGACTGCCGGAGGCGAGATTGTCGCGATAGCGCGCCGTCTCGGAGGGATAGAGATCCACGGTCGCGCTTCCCGCATAGAACAGGGTCGTGCCGTCCTGCTCGCGGAGCACGGTCCAGGGTTGCGCCGCCGGCTCGTCCGGCAGAACGGCAATTCCGCGCCAGACGAAGTCAATCCAGGGCGAGTCGGCCTTGCGCCGCTCGACGACGACGCCGACGGAGATGGACGCTAGTGGCGATACCGCCGGGCTCATGTCACCATCTCCAGGCGCTTCACCGGCAGGCCGGTCAGCAGATTTTGTGGCTTCATCCGGAGCTTCTGATCCGCCGTCATTGACAGGATCAGATAGATAGGTTCGTCCCCGACATCGTCATGCGCGCGGCTTGAATCCGCAAAAGTCAGCCGGAACAGCGCGAGCACTCGGTCGGCGCTACGCTGGTCGAGTTCGTCGCCGTGCCACAGACGGTCGCCGAGCCCAGTGGCGTCGGCATCGAGCCCGACATACCAGGTGAGGTCTGCCTCCTGCAGCGCACGCAGCGGCTCGATCGTGACGTCGATGCCCAGCAGGTGGGAGATCCAGCGCGTCATCGCCTCCGCCAGCGCAGCTGGTCCGCGTCCGCCGGCCGTGAGGTCAAGGGCCATGTCGAATTGGTCGCTGCGCTGCCAATACACCCCGACATTCTCGTCGCTCAACACATCGAGCACCGCTTCGGTGGTGCCGCCCAGCATCGACATCAGGGAGAGCACCGGGGTCGGACTCCGGCCGCCGACGATCTCCTCGTCGCCAAGCAGCAGGGCCTGCTCATGCGGCAAAATCCGTTGGACCCGGAAGAACAGCTCGGCCGCGCGCAGCACGAATGGATCGTCGCAGCCGTCGAGCGCGTTGCGCAGGATGACATGTACGAGCTGGTTGACGAACAGTGGCGGCAGGTCGTTCGCGCCTGATCGCACCGATGCAAGATAGGCGGCTTCGAGCGTCGGATGCCGCAACAGGAGATCGCGAAAGGCCAGCACGAACTGCCAGTTCTCCCGGGCGTCGGCATCGGAAATTGCGGCAATTTCGTCGGCGCCGACCGCCTGACGCGGATCGGCGAGCAGTTCGCGGTGCAACCGGCGTTCGATCGGACATGCATCGGCCGGCGGCATCAGTTCGGGACGCGCAAAATAGGCCTTGAGGAATTCGTCGGTGACGCACAGCCCACCGCCCTCGTCGCGATCGAGCAAATGATGGCCGCAGGCGATCCAGAAATCATTCATCTGACGGTCGGCTCCCGGCCCAGATCCGCAAGCCTGAGCTCGCCGTCAGGCTGGACGTCGTCGTCCACTTCCATGAACGAGAACGCCTTGCTGTGCCCCTGCCCTTCGCGGAGCTTCAGTCGGCGGAAGGACTCCCGGATCTCTCCGTCGCTTGAAGCCCGGTGCACTGCAATAAGCGAGCTGACGGGATGGGTGCACAGCGACTGCGAGAACACCACCTCCTCTTCCGCGGCCGTCATTGCTGTCGCCATGTCCGGCGCACCGAAACGATCGACGAGCTGCCTGGCAAGGAGATCGACCAGGCTGCGGTAATCGTCCTCGGTCGCCGGAACGATCTGCGCCAGCGTCGACCAGCCCCAGGATTGCACGCCGAGGAACCCGCCGCGAAACGCCGCACGCGCCTTGCCCTCGAGCTTCGCACCGTCGCAATCCCAGAAGCGGAAAGCACCGGAGACGGCCCATTCACCCGGCTCGGCCGCCACATCGAACACGAAGGTGTCGGAGGGATCGAGCGCGATAGTACGCAAGAGCTTCACAGCCGCGGCCCTCCAAGTGCCGGATCGAGCCAGGATGGAGCCAGAAGCGCCTGCGCGAGGTCGCCACGTTCGATCTCGCCCGCCCCAATCCGGCGCGTGAGGAGATCGCCACGATCGTCGATGCGCTGAACGGTCTGCCGTTCGCGGGGCATACGGGAAAGATATTCGCGCGCGACGCCATCAAAACCGCCCGCCTGCCAGTCATCGAATGCCAGCATTAGGTGCCGGGCAAAGCTCTCCGTGATCTGCGCCGCGCCAGCCTCGCCAAAGCCTTCCTGCTCGAGCGCCGCGGCGAGCGGGTGGACACCCGGCTCGTCAGTCATGGCAACCGTCCGGATCATCGCGCCGAACACCAGCCATGGCGGCGGCTCCTCCTCAGTGGCCGCGAGAGGCCAACCCATGCGCCCGCCGCCGACCAGCCCTCCGTCGATCCTGACGGCATCCGGCCAGCCGATTGTGATGGGCTTGCTCGGCGGTGCGTAGGCACGCAAGGCATCGGTGAGCGCGACCATGCCGGCGTAGAACGCGCGCCGCGCCGTACGGAAGGGCTCGGCTGGCTCCAGCACCACGGCGAACTCCGCCAGATCAAAGCGCCCGACATAGACGAGCGTTCCGGCGCCGCTCTCCGGTGCAATGCGGCATGCGTGGGCAAAAGCGTCGCCACTCTCGCGCAGCCGCACCAATGTGAACGGCGGCGGCAGGTGGATCGGTTCCACCAGGGAAACGTGGCTGACTGGGATCGACGGCAGGCCGTCCTCCGCTTTCCTTTTCTTCCCGATGGATAATGTTCTATACGAGGCGCAGGGCCGGCGCGAGTCCGTTGTCGGTACCGGATTGGCGGAGGGGTTAACCTGGAGCAGCCATCCAAGACCGTCCTGATCTGCTCGTGCGAAGACACGATGCGTCTCGACTCGGCCGCGATTCAGCGTGGATGTCCCAGCTGCGAGATCAAGAGCTTTCGCCATCTCTGCGGCGCGGAGCTCGATCACTTCCGCAGCGCAGCGGCCGCTGGAGGCGCACTGACGGTCGCCTGCACGCAGCAGGCCGCGCAATTCACTGACGAGGCCGGCGAACGGCCTGATGCGATCAGCTTCGTCAACATCCGCGAAACGGCCGGCTGGTCAGGCGACGGCGCGCGCGCCGGCGCGAAAATGGCTGCCCTGCTCGCATCCGCCTCCATCCCGGCCCCGGACTATCCGCTCGTCACCTTGTCGAGCGAGGGCGTGGTCCTGATCTACGGGCGCGATGAGGCCGCGATCGAAGCCGGCCGCCTGCTTGCCGATCACCTCGACGTCACGGTGATGCTGAAACAGCTCGACGAGATGATGCCGTCCGCTGCAACGGTCTTCCCGATCGTGCAGGGCACGATCCGCTCCGCAAAGGGACATTTCGGCGCTTTCGAACTTGCGATCGACGATTATGCGCGTCCCCGCCCCTCCTCGCGCGATCGCTTCGTGCTGGACGCACCGCGAAGCGGGGTCACCTCGCGCTGCGATATCGTGCTCGACCTTTCCGGCGGGATGCCATTGTTTCCCGCCCACGAGTTGCGCGACGGCTATCTGCGCGCAGATCCGAACGATCCCGCTGCCGTGCTCCGCGCCGTGCTGACCGCGCGAGATCTCGTCGGCAGCTTCGACAAGCCGAAATATGTCGACGTTACGCCCGCTCTTTGCGCCCATTCGCGCTCGAAGCGCACAGGCTGCCATCGCTGCCTCGATCTCTGCCCGACCGGGGCGATTACGCCCGTCGGCGATCATGTCGCAATTGATCCGAACATCTGCGCGGGCTGCGGCCAATGCGCCGCCGCCTGCCCGACCGGCGCGGCATCTTATGCACTGCCGCCCGCCGATACGCAGCTTCAAAGAATTCGTGCCATGCTGCTCACTTACCATGAGGCCGGTGGCACGAATGCGGTGCTGCTCTTTCATGACAGCCCGCACGGCACGCCTCTGATCGATGCCCTGGCGCGTCATGGCGACGGCTTGCCGGCGAACGTGCTTCCCTTCGCCGTCAACGAGATCACGCAGCTCGGGCTGGAGGCGGTCGTCGGCGCCTTTGCCTATGGCGTATCGGCGGTACGGTTCCTGCTGCGCGCAAAGCCGCGCCACGATGTGACCGGACTGTCGCAGACGATCGCCATGGCTGAAGCGATCCTTGGCGGCCTCGGCTTTGAGGGCCACCGCGTCACCACCATCGAAACGGATGATCCCGACGCGCTCGGCGAGCATTTGGCTGCGATCGGCACGCTCGCGGCCGTCGCTGCGCCCGCGACCTTCAAGACCGTCGGCAAGCGGCGCGACCTTTTGCGGTTCGGGCTCAGCGAGTTGCATCGCCTGGCGCCGAAACCGGTCGACGTAATCGCCCTGCCGCAGGGTGCGCCGATCGGCGCAATCAGCGTCGATACCAGCGGCTGTACGCTATGCCTCTCTTGCGTCTCGGCCTGCCCGACCGGCGCGCTGCGCGACGATCCCGAGCGGCCAGTGCTGAAGTTCGTCGAGGACGCCTGCGTGCAATGCGGCCTGTGCCAGAGCACCTGTCCGGAAAAAGTCATCAGCCTCAAGCCGCAGATTGATTTCCGCGCGGCCCGTGCCTCCGCCGTGATTATCAAGGAAGAGGAGCCCGCACTCTGCGTCCGCTGCGGCACGGCCTTCGGCGTCAAGAGCACGATCGACCGCATCGCCGCCAAGCTCGAAGGCCGGCATTGGATGTATCCGGCGGGTGACAAGCGGATCGCGGCACTCAGGATGTGCGCTGACTGCCGCGTCATCGTCATGAGCGAACAGCAATTCGATCCCTTCAAGGGCGTGCCGGAACGAACGCCACCACGAACGACGGATGACTATCTCCGCCAGCGCGATGGCAAGGACTAGACGAAGCGGATATCTTCGCAGGATCGGAAGGGGCAATTATCGCGACGTTGCGCGGCCCAAAAAGTCGGTCAACGCACGGCGGTCCTCGGCCGAGCCGATGCGCTGCTCCGGCATCTTGGTGCCGGGGGTGTAGGCATTCGGCCCGATCTCGAACAGCTTTGCGACCGTCTCCGGCGTCCAGACGATGTCCATCGTCTTCAGCGCTTCGGAGAAACGATAGCCCGGCAGCGAAGCGATCTTGCGGCCGTATAGTCCCGCAAGTGTCGGGCCCGCACGCTGAACCTCCTTATCCGACAGCGTGTGACAGGCAACACATGCCCGAAATACATCGGCGCCAGGATCGCCGGCATAGGCGGCGAGCGGATCGGCCGGCGTTCCCGAGAGGTTCGAACCAATGGGATCGCCGGTGCGCGCATTCCAGCGCCTGATCTTGCCGTCCGCACCACCCGTCATCAGTGTCTCTCGATCCGGAAGGAAGGCGACCGACCATACCGGCAAGCCGGACACGACCAGCGTTCGTAGCAGGCTGCGCGACTTGCGATCGATGATCGCCACCGTGCCGCCGATGCCGGCCGCAGCAATCAAC
This sequence comes from Bradyrhizobium sp. DN3, assembly GCF_041357655.1. Lineage (NCBI taxonomy): Bacteria > Pseudomonadati > Pseudomonadota > Alphaproteobacteria > Hyphomicrobiales > Nitrobacteraceae > Bradyrhizobium > Bradyrhizobium sp. DN3. The sequence goes on from NZ_JAULLN010000013.1 coordinate 55,112, forward strand.
GTGCCGTCTCCCGATATCGTCAAGGCCACCACGGGTGTGGGACCGGCCGCGACCTCGCCGCTGACCTTGCCGTCGGTGGTCAGCATCCGCAGCATGCCATCAACCGCGCCCGTGACGATTTCACCATCCGGCGCCACAACTACCGCGTTGAGCGGCGCCGGCAACGTCACGACTTCAGGCTGGCCATCCGGCAAACGCCAGATGCGTAACGTGAGATCATAGCCGACGCTGAGAAGCGACCTGCCGTCCGGTGTGAAGGCGACGCCGTTGACGTTCTGCGAATGACCTTCGAGCACGCGCGACGCGCCGTCCGACAGCGACCAGAGCCGCACCGTCCGATCCCATGAACCGGATGCGAGAAGCGCACCATCGGGAGACACCGCAAGCGCGACGATTGGACCTCCATGTCCCTCGAACACCCGATCCGGCCGCTGCCGGCCCGCCGTCCATACCGCAATCCGTGCATCGGCGCCGGCCGTGACCAGGCGGCCTCCGCTCAGAAAGGCGACAGCATTGACGGCGTCAGCATGATACCGCAGCACTTGCTCTGCCGTATCCGTCTTCAAAGACCAGCGAATGGTGGCAGTATCGAAGCTTCCGGACAGGAGGCCGTTCCCATCGGGGGAAATAGCGAGGGCTCGTACGGGGCCGCCATGCCCCACCATGTCGGCGTGCACGGATGATACCGCGAAAATGGCCCACAGGGCCGCGGCGCCACGCGCGCAGAAAGGTAGCCTCATTGACCCTCACCGGCCCTGGTCACATTCACGCCCTCAAGATTGCCAGAAGAGCCACTGGAGATGAATATCCGAACCTATCTACTTGGCTGGTGCCCTCATGCTCTTGGACGAGCCTTCCGGCGCCGCCTGCATTCCAGGCGGACTCTGACCTTGGGGACTTTCGGCGGGCGCACCACCCGACCCCGTATTGATTGGGCCCGTCCAACCTTGCGGCTGTGCTTGGCCCTTCTCCTCGGGACGGGTTTGCGCCCCAGATGAGTTGGTTTGTGCGGGTTGGGCGGAGGCACTCTCGAGGAGGCAGAGCACTGCGAAGCACAAAATCGCTGTCGGCAATTTCACGTCGGATCCTCCAATGTGCGTACTAAACGGAGTGACACTGCATTCCGTTCCGGAGTGTGCGTCGCAACAGGCTGACCTTGCGCATCTCGCTTGAATGCCGGTGGTCCGGACACTAATCTTTGTTTGGTCACGTCAAGGATGACGGCATGCAGGGGCGAACGCGGCCATTTCTGCAGATGCTGGCGCGATTGCGCGCTTTGCGCGCGCTCGATGGATCGCAAGATCCCGATTCCCGAGACGCCTCGCCGTTCCTGATCCTCATTGCCGTCGTGCTTGCGCTTCTTCTTGCAATATTGGAAATCGACCTGAATCGCGCCGCACTCCAGTCTCTTGGCTTGATGGGTGATGCGTTTTCGGTCGATCCCATGTTCAAGAGCCCGTAGGCCGCCTGTGCCTTGATGCGACCAACGAGTTTGCTCGCGGCAAGCCGTGTCGTATAAATGGCTTGACGTTTCAATCGAGGGAGGTTGCCGATGAAGGCTTTTCTTCTTGGCTGCGTCGCGGCCGTGGTGATCGCGATTGCGGGGATGGAGATCTTGAATCGAGTTCAGGAGCCCGTCGCGCAAGCGTTTGCTACGACCGGGGTACGCCTCTGAGACCACGCAAACTGGACAACTCGCACCTGACCGGAACAACAGTGGCGACCGAACTCCGTGCTGCAGCCATCCATCGATGCTTCACGCGCCGCACACGGTCAGCCGACCATCCGTATCGATCAGGCGCGCCTGCACATTAGGTCGTGAGGCGACGATATCCCGTATTTGAGGAATGGCCATCAGGCTGAAGGCCGTCGAGAGGGCATCTGCTTCGGTGGCGGTTGGAGCGACAACGCTCACCGTTCGATGGAGGGACGGGCTCAGTCCCGTCATTGGGTCGAAGAGATGCGTGAATCGACCGGCAGCGTCGAAACGGAATCCGGCGCCGGACGTCGTCGCGATCGCACGGTCAACGAGATCGATCGTCTCGGTTAGAGCCCCTGGCCTGTCCGGATCCCCAAGACCTATACGCCAAGGCCTGCCATCGGGTCGCGATCCGATTGCGCGTATCTCTCCCATATCGACCAGGGTCGTCGACAGGCCGGCCTTTCGCAGCTTGTCGACGACCTTGTCGGTCGCGAATCCCTGCGCGATGCCGTTCAGGGTTACCGCGGCCCCGCGATGCGTCAGGGCAATGCGATCTGATCTCACAAGCAATCCTCGGCGGCCGACCCTCGTCAGCACTTCGGCGAGCTTCTCCCGCGACGGGCCGTTCGGATCCGGACGCTCCGAAGAAAAATGGTCGGCATAGAGCTGCCACAACGGCTGAACGGTTGGATCGAATGCGCCGCCGGTCAGGTCGGCAAAGGCCAGGGAAGCCTCGAGCAAGGCCACCATGTCCGGATCCGGCGCGACGAGAATGCCGGTGCGGTTGAGCGTGCTGATCGCGGAGTCCTGGCGGTACAAGCTGAATTGCTGCTCCAGCTGGCGCACGTCGAGAAGACAAATGCCGACCAGTCGCGCAGCCTCGGCACGGTCTGGATGATATACCTCGATCGAGACCTGCGCCCCGAGCGCTGAACCGTGCCAGCGGACGGCCTCTTCCGCTCGAACGATGCGGGCGCCGCTCACGAAAGCCGAACCGAGCACCGTCGCCGTGATTGCGATCATCCGTCGCCGCGTGAGACTTGGATTGTGCGTCATCGAGGTCCTCAGTTTAGCCTGGCATCGCTGCGATCATGTTCGGCGGCCCCGCCCGCCGTGTCGCTGCCCAGGACATAAGTGCCGGGAATTTCCGCGAACGTCACCACCCGACCGCCGTTCTCGGCTGCGAAGCCATCAGCCGCGGCCCGGTTGCCGAACGGCACTGCTTCCGCCGCTCCCATGCCGCCCCGCTTCCGGCTTTCGATCACGAAAAACGCGGTCCGCGCATCAATCCAGTTCGTTGGGCCGAGCTCCTCCCAACTCGAAGCGCGCGCCATGTCCGAGACATAGATCGCGCGGATGTCACGCGGCTGATCCGACATCAACGTGAACGCCACGGTATCGCGGACGGAAGTGAACCAGAACGGATCGATGCGGCCCGACGTGATAATCTGCCCCTTGGGTCCGGGATGCTCCATCAGATTCATGCCGCAAAAGACGCCCATCGCATCGCGCGTGAGAGGAAGCGGCGGCGGCACGTTGGTGTTCGCTGCGTTCGGATTGCAGCCAACGAGAAACAGCGCCGCGATGATGATCGCACCGGCGGATCTTCGAGTCATAGCTCCCTCCGTGCGAAGAAGGTCGTCGCAATCCCGAGCGGCGCCACGATCCAGACCAACAGGCCGAGCAATAACGCCGTAATGCCGGTCGTCGCCGTTCCGGACAACCCGGCCATGCCGGAAAATTGGCTCACGTTGAATCCCGTGAGATTCGCCAACCGGTAAAGATCGGTGGGATTGAGAAACAGAAGCCATTCGAGCGTCGTCGCCGAGATGATTCGCCCCTGGTCGACCACCAGCATGCCAAGCAATGCCATATCGAACACCAGCACCATCAGGAGCCAGATGCCGACAGAAAGGCCTGCCGCCGTGCCGCGGTCGCGAACCAGGCTGCTGATCAGATAACCAATTGCCACGAATATGGCCCCCAGCATGATCGACGTCCCGAGCATCGAAGCAAAAGCGTACCAGCTCGCCGCCAGCACGGAGGCGCCGGTGATCGCGAGCGCAGCAGCCGCCGCGCCGTAACCGAGGATCGTCGCGAAAGCGAGGATCAGGACATGCCCGCAGAACTTACCGAGGATGACCTGGCTGCGGCCTACCGGATAACTCAACAGCAGGATCATCGTGCCCCGCTCCATTTCACCGACCACAGCATCGTGCGAGATCAGCAGCGCGATCAGCGGCAACAGAAAAATCGTCAGGCTGGACAGGCTGACAACCACCACGTCGAGGGCGCCGGCACCGACATTGCCCGTGGGCGCGCTGCCGAGGAACGTCAGCGACAAGGCAAGGGCCGCCAGCAGAAGCGTGGTCGCCAATACCCAGCGGTTCCGCAAGCCTTCCTGGATTTCCTTGAAGGCGATGATCCCGACTGTCCTCACGCGGCCTTCTCCTGCGTGTTGAGGAAATGTGCGTATAGATCGTCGAGGGTCGGAGCCGCGATTTCAATGTTCCTGACACGGGGATCGCCCGCTACCGCGCGCAACAGATCCATCTTTCCCTTCTCGTCAGCCACCAACACGGTCTTGCGGCCCGAAGCCGAGACAGTTTCATCCGCGATCGGGGCGGCAATTTCTTCATCCGCGCCGACCGCCAGATCGAGCGAGACCCGGATCGGCAACTGCGAGAGTGAGCGCAATTCGGCCAACGTGCCTTGAGCGACCAGCCGCCCGCGATTCATGATCAGCACGTGCTCCGCGCGATCTTCGAGTTCGTTGAGCGCGTGGGACGAGATCAGGACGGTGGCGCCGCCATCGCGCAATTCGTTGAGAATCTCGTAGAACGTTTGCCGGAGCGCTGGATCGAGGCCCGTGGTCGGCTCATCCAGCAACAGCACGCGTGGTTGTCCAAGCAACGCCTGGGCCAGACCCAGTCGCTGCCGCATGCCCTTGGAATAAGTCCCGACGCGGCGATCGGCTGCATCGCTCAGTCCGACGCGGTCGAGCAGCGCCCAAGCCGAGACTGGCTTGATCCGCTTCAGACGGGCATAGAACGCCAGCGTTTCGCGTCCCGTGAGGGCTGCGTTGAACGCGACGTTTTCGGGAAGATAGCCAAGCAGCCGGCGTTCGGAGAATTCGCCCGCCGCCGGATCCTGCCCCATCACGCGAATTTCGCCGCGGTCGGACCGGATCAAGCCCAGCATCAATTTGATCAGCGTGGTCTTGCCGGCGCCGTTGTGGCCGACCAGCGCGCTCAGCCGCCCGGGCACGAGAGAGAACGAGACGTCACGCAGCGCGCGCACCTTGCGATAGTTCTTGTCGACACCGGTCACGGACACGGTAACGGTCATCTGGAGCTCCATTCGGGCGAAGGCTTCGGCGGTGGCGCGACCAGAGGATGGCTATCGACGACGCCGCCGGGATAGAGAGCCGGAAACTGCGCCTGCGCCCAGCGCAGCACTTGCACCGCGGGGCTGTTGATCAAGACCTTGGCGGATGGCGCCGTCCACAGCACGCGATCGACCAGATCGTTGGGCCGATAAGCTGTGTCAGCAATGCCATCACCGTTCAGGTCGAATGCCGGGTTATCGCTCCAGTAATTGCCGCTGCCACCCTTCGACCAGTCGAGATCACGTGTGCCGACATATTTGACCTGGTTGCGATTGCCGACGAAGGCATTGCCCGCAATCTCGTTGCCTTCCGAGCCGGCGGTGAAGTGGACGCCGATGCCGCAACGTTCGAACCAGTTGTTGCGGAACCTGTTGTGGTTGGTGTTGTAGATGAACACGCATTTTTCCGGTCCGCTGCGGACGTCCCGGGTTGGCCTTATGTCGGGCACCATCTCCTTCTCGTCATCCGGACCTTGGCTGCCGACTGCGACGTTGTCCAGCGATCCGCCAACGACCCGGTTGCCGTCGATCTCGGCATAATTGGCGTAGTTGAACAGTATCCCGTAGTCACGATCGCGATCCGATACATTATTGCGGACCACAAGTCGGTTCGAATACATGATGGCGTAGCCAACCGTATTGCGCACTGAAACGTTGCCGCGGACCTCGCTGTCGTTGGTGTACATGTAGTGAACCGCGAAGCGCACCTGTTCGAAACGGTTGTTGATGAAGTGGTCCTTGCGACTACTGATCGTGAAGATGCCGTCTCGGCCGTAGCGGAAGGTGTTTTCCGCGATGGTGACGTCGGGCGCGTTCCAGACCGACACGCCATTCCCGCTCTCGCTGCGGCGCCCCTCGCGCAATCCTTCGATGACGTTGCGCTCGACACGCGAGCCTGCCGCGCCGTGAACGTAGATGCCGAACAGGTTCCCTTCGAGGCGGTTGTTCTCGATGATCGCACGCTCCGCAGTCTTCTCGAGAAAGATCCCTGAATTCATGGCCTGGAGATCGCGACCGGATTCCCTAATGGTGAGGCCGCGGATGGTGACCCCCGGCGCGGTCACGGTAATGACATTGCCGGACCTGCCACCGCTGAGCACCGCACCGGGCTCCCCGGCCAGGATAAGGCGCCGGTCAATCCTGACCCGCCCCTCGTAAACGCCGGGTCCCAGCTTGACGACGTCGCCTTCCTGTGCACGGTCCAGTACCGCTTGGAGCGGCTGATCCGCAAAGGCTCTCAGCTCCGCCGCGGTGGCGGAGCCAAAGGCCCCGGCGGCGCAGATCGCCGCCGGGATGAGTCGTGGCAAAACACGCACGCGCTGTTCTCGCTCAGACCATCTTCGGTTCGACGAACATGCGGCCCTTCATCTCCATATGCATGGCATGACAGAACCACGAGCAGTAATACCAGTAGACGCCGGGCTTATCTGCCGTGAACGACACCGAGGCGGTCGCCATTGGCGCAACCTCCATCTGGATGCCGTAGTTCACGATGCAGAAACCGTGGGTCAGGTCCTCTACGGCGTCGATATTCGTGACGTACACGGTCACCTGATCGCCCTGCTTGACTTGGAATTGGTCGAGGCCGAACGCCGGCGCCGTCGACGTCATGTAGACGCGGACCGTGGTGCCGTCGCGGATGACCTTGGAGTCGGCTTCGAGATTGATCCCGTCGGCCTTCGCCTGCTTCACTGCGTCCGCGAACATCGGGTCGGCCCGGTCCCAGATCGAGATCGGGTTGATCTTGGAGCGATGGACGATGGTGGCGTCGTGCGGCTCGGCAAAGCTCGGACCGTCATGGATGAGAACCATCTTGTCGCCTGATATGTCGATCAACTGATCGTTCTCCGGCTTCAGCGGACCGACATTGAGGAAGCGGTCCTTGGAGAACTTATTCAGGGAGATCAGCCACTTTCCGTCGGCCTCCTTGGTCTGGCCCATGGAAGAATGGTTGTGACCGGGCTGATAGTGAACGTCGAGCTTCTGGATGATGGGATCGACCTTTTCCCCCTTGAAGGCGCGTTTTGCGAGCTCGATGTTCCACTTGCAGACCTGGCTGTCGAGGAACAGTGTCGTGTAGGCGTTGCCTTTGCCGTCGTAGGCGGTATGCAGCGGCCCGAGACCGAGTTCGGGTTCGGCTACGACCACGTCGCGCGGCTTGATCTTGTCGTCGAACAACTGGTCGAACAGCCTGACATCCATGACCGTGACGGTCGGCGACAGCTTCCCGGCCGCGACGATGTGGATTCCGTCGGGTGCGGTGTTCATGCCGTGCGGATTATTCGAGACCGGAACGTAGCGCGTGTAAGGCGAACCCTTCCGGCCGTCGATCACTGGCACGCCGTTCATTTCCTTGAAGTCGCCCTTTTTGACCGCCTCCTCGATCCGCTTAAGGTTGAAGATCACGACCCAATCCTGTTCGTTGGCGGTCATCTCGGCCAAGGTGACACCTTCCTCCGCGTTGTAGCAGGTAGAGAACGCGTATTTGCCCTGATAGTCGGCATCGACGTTGTCGAGATTGCCGTCGACGATCACCTGCCACGCAACCTTCATGGTGTCACTGTCCAGCGCCGTGAAGATCGCACGATAATCTTTCGGCTTGTCGAGCACCTTGCCGTCGTTCGGGAGCGGCACGCCATCCTCGCCGTTACAGAACACGTATCCGGTGCGGGGATATTTTTGCAGCCGCAGGCCATGGACCGTATGCTGGTTCGGCAGCTCGATGATCTTGTCGCACTTCATGACGTCGAGGCGCACGCGTGCGACCCGGGTGTTGGCCTTGTCGTTCATGAACGCGTATCGGCCGTCATAGGTACCGTCGGTGAACGTGATGTGCGGATGATGCAGATCGCCGTTCATGAACGTGCCGCCGCGGCTCTTGAGCAATTCGCGCGTCGCAGGCTGCAGCCCTTCGGTCAGCACCTTAAGGCTCTCGTTGGTCTGTCCCCATCCGGTGGCACTACAGCGGTTGAAGACGGGAACGCGCATCAGTTCGCGCATCGAGGGCAAACCGACGATGCGCATTTCGCCGGACTGGCCGCTGGAGAAGAACACGTAATATTCGTCGAGTTCGCCCGGAGCCACCTCGGCCTTCTGCACCGCCGGACGCGCCGCCGGCGCCTTTGGTGCCGACTTGGTCTGAGCGTCCGCCGCCGTGACGAGGCCGAGGCCGTCGCTCGACAGGCCAACTCCGCCCGCAATACCGACGCCAGCGGCCGCAGCCGTTGTCCCTAGCAAAGTGCGCCGGCTGACGGGTTTTCCATTTTCGTTGTCGCTCATGGTGGCCTCCTGGGCTTCAGTTTGGTGGTGGGGTAATGGCTTCTGCGCGCGGCAGCCCGACCGGCTTGCCGCCCGCAGTGATTATGGTTTGCGGTCCCTTGCCGCCGCTGCGCATCGACGACGACGACAGCGCTTCACGCTTCTCGCGCTTCAGCCGCACCTGAATCATGTGCGGGCAGCGGTGATCGTCGAAGTAGAGCTCCTGGCAATGCATGCAGTAGATGCATTCATTGACGTTGATGTGCCCCTCAGGATGGATCGCCTGCACCGGGCATTCGTTGGCGCAGCGCTGGCAAGGCGAGCCGCATTCCGGCCAGCGGCGCAGCCATTCGAACATGCGGATACGCCCCGGAATCGCCAGCGCAGCGCCAAGCGGGCACATGTAGCGACAGAAAAATCGCTCGACGAACAATCCGGCCGACAGAAGCGTCAGCGCGTAGACGGCGAACGGCCATTCGCGCGCGAACTTCAGGACGATCGCTGTCTTGAAGGGCTCGACTTCCGCGAGCTGTTCGGCAAACGCGGTCGAGTACAGCGACATCCCGAACAGGCCCAGGAAGATGATGTATTTGAGTGGCCATAGCCGCTCGTGAAGACCCCATGGCAATCGATATTGCGGAATCTTGACCGCCTGCGCGACGTTGTTGAGCAGCTCCTGCAACGCACCGAACGGACAGAGCCAGCCGCAGAACGGACCGCGCCCCCAGAACAGAAGCCCGGCGGCGATCGAGCACCACAGCAGGAAGATCAGCGGCGCGGACAGGAAGTATTCCCAGCTGAACCCGGTCAACAATGAATTGGCGAACGTCAGGACGTTGACGACCGAAAGCTGCGCGTTCGCGTACCAGCCGAGCCACACGAGAATGAACGCCAGGTAGACCCGGCGTACCCAGGTATAGACTTTCGGGCGGCGCACCAGCTGATTCTGGAAGAAGAAGATGAGCGTGAGCGCACCAAGCGCGAAGGCCGCCATGGCGACCTTGACGATGTTGCCTCGCCAGATCTTCATCCACAGCGGTTCGTCTTCGTTTGGTCCTGCTGTCTCGCGCCGTTCGGTCGCCGATGCGGGCGTTCGGTCCGGCGAGGTGCCTTGGCCTTGCGCCGCCGGCTCGCGCTTCACGTAAACATCAGGCAATGCATATCCCAGCTCGAAGGTCACCCATGCCTTGTCGCGCGCGCCCACGACGCGCTGCACGAGCAGTTGCAATATCCATTGTTCGGTCGGATCGAAACTGAACTCAGCCGGCACGACAAAAAGCGCGATCTCGGGAAAATCGGGCGCGCCCTCGGCCTCGAGGCTTCCCAGCCGGGTGTGGTCGCGATCGCGGAAACGGATGCTGTTGGTATCCTGGATCAATTCGATCCGGTCGAAGATCCCGCCGCGAACGTAAGCGGCGCCCTTGAAGGAATAACGGCCCGCCCCCGCGACGACGAGCGCCTGCTGGCCCGGCTTGAGCCTTCCGGTCAGGCGATTGTATCCGTCGTTCCCGAGCAGGCTGCGGCCGATGGTCGGCACCGCAACGTCGGCGACATAAAGGTCGATGAACGTGTCGCTGGGGTCGCCTTCTTCCGGATGGGCTGCCGCGGCCGCGTTGTCGGACTTCTCGAAAGCCTGATTGATATCGGCAAGAGAGAGGGTCAGGCGGCGAACGGAGCCGTCACCGACCAGGCTCTGCCAATCGCGGATCTCGCTCTTGCCGGGATCAATCGCCCTGATGGCTTGAGGCGCGGGGCCGGCCGGCGCAAGGCCCTGGGCACCGAGACGACCGCTCTTGATGATCTTCGTTGCGGATCGGAGGATGCTGTCCCCCATCACCAGAACGGTGACCGTCGCGCCACTGACGATGTCCACCTGCGGCGCGGTCGCCGCTCCGCGGACGACGGGCTCCATATCGGTACCGATCAATTTCTTGACCGCTTCCAGGATGCGTCTTTCCGGAATACCCACGAGAACGATGGGCTCCTTGTGCTCGACCAGCTTCAGGCCGGTGAGCACGCCCTTCGGGTTGATTCCGACCAGGATCTGGATCGGCTTGCCCGAATAGCCAGTTGCGTTGGCGAAGTCCGAATTCAGGTAGACGAACCCAAGGAGCTGGTCGTCCTTGTAGGCTGGAGCAATCGCTGGATCGCCTTGCGGCACTCCGAGCCGGTTCGCATCGGGAATCAGTTCTCCCGGCTCCGCCTTCGGCAGGTAGTCATTCAATCTGCCAGTAGCATCGGCCGGACAGCCGAAGCCGATCCAGCCGAGAACGGCCAGGGCCAGCACCAGGAACAGTCTGATACCAAAGAGTTTTAGCAAGCGCGCCGCTTTCAGTTAGCAGAACGCCGTTGTTCTGAATCGCTCCTCTTGTAACAGCGCGAGCGGGTCCACCTTTGCGCTACCTCAAACAGACGCGGCGCGGACAAGGCCATGCTCCACGGTGTGATTGGAACCCAAGATGCGCAGTGAACCCCTGTTGGCAGCAGAGCCGCCCGCTTCTGTCCGGAACGTCGGCGAGCTCTATGCGATTGCGTTTACTCAGGCCGAAGAGGCTGCGCAGCGTTATGGCAAGCTTGCCGCAACCGGTGACGAGGGCTTCGAACCAGTCCGCTGCGTTTTCGAAGTCCTGAATCAAAGGGAGTTAGAACGCGCCGAAACAATCGAGAAAGCCTGCATCGCAGCCATCGGACGCGGGCCTGCCAGGGCTGATCTCAGGTGGCCACCGATGGATCTGGTTCCCGCGGAAGAGCTGTCCGAGCTTGAGGACTCGCTGCTCGCGACCGCTTATGGCGCATGGGCGCTCGCCGTCCGGCACCGCGAACGAGCCTTCATATTCTGGACATACATCGCAGCGCGCGCCGAAAGCGGGCTTGTGCGGGCAACCGCTGAGAGTCTGGCGCGCGAGGCGTTGCGTGACGGCAATCTGCTTCGCCGCGAGCGCCGGCTGGCGTGGCGGGCCGGCCGAAGGGAATCTCTTGCGGCAGAGGGGACGGCAGTCACTGAGTTCTCATCGGCCGCATTGCTCGAAAGCCTCCTTCTCAGGGGCATCTTTCGATGGTCGCAGTACGCGCCCGCGCCGCAGCGAAGGCGCCTGCTGTCCTTGATTGGAGACGGCTTACAGATTCCGATCGGTGACACCAACGATACTTTTCCGCATTCTGAAACGCTCGACGACATCAAGCGCCGTGTGCTGCGTCTCGCAGAGCAATTGTCCTCGATCTATCTCGATGAAGCCGACAATGCCGTCGACCAGTCGCAATTGGAGCTGGCTCAGCAGCTCGCGGCCCGCTCCATCGCCCGGCTGGCAGACCTTCGCACTATTGCATCCCTTCCTGGATGATGGGTAACGAGCGCCTCCCTGGTTTGCGCAGCAACAAAGACAGATCCGGCATCCGGGGCGATGTTAGGTCCATGAAGCAGCAAATCACCGATCAGTTGACCGCCCCGGGGACGACGATCGACGTTCGAAGCATTCCGCGGACGATGCGCCATCCGTTGATCTTCGACACGTTTGATCAGTTGGCTCCCGGGCAGTTCTTCCATGTCGTGAGTGACCACGACCCGCGTCCGTTGCGCTACCTGTTCGACGTCAGGTATTTCAACATCTTCACTTGGGATTATGTCGAGACGGGTCCGGATATCTGGCGTGTCCGCGTCGGCCGCCCCGGCTGAATGACTCGCGGCGTTGGCCCGGCCGAAATACACGGCGAGCATCAGGTCGATCTGGATTTCAGGCGCTTCTGAAAGAATGCAAGAATCTCGTCCCGGGCTGCGAGAGTGAGCTGACCCGACTCATCGACAAGATGAACTGTGACGACGCTATGAGGCGTCTTGACGAACTGATCGAAGAACGGTGGCTTGGGCCCGGTATTCGCGGCCGTGTCAGGCAAAACGCGACCAATGAAGCGATCGCCGAGCGCGGACTGGTAGGCAGCAAACCGTTCGGCACGGCAGAATGAATCGCCCGCAAACCGGTAGGCAAGGACGGTCAGATCTTCGCGTTCCAGCCTTGAACGGACTTGTGCCAGTTCGTCAGCGGAGCTCTCGATGCCGGCGGGATTGTCCAACGGGAGCGACGGCTGGGACAAGACAGGCGCCAGCAGTACCGGCTCCAGCATCATGTTCAGCGCGAAGTTGCCGGTAAAGCACATGCCGATCGCGCCGACACCCGGCCCGCCGCTCTCGCCATGGGCCAGCCTCGCGAGCGCCCGCAACCAGTTGGATACAGGGCTCGATGATCCGCCCCCGAGCGCTCGAAATTCAGCGCTGACGCACGCGCGCCGAAAAACGCCGGACGCAGTTTCGGCGTCGGGAACATCGCCATCCTTTCCGAAAAGCGACGGCATGTAGACGCAGAAGCCGGCGTCGCGCACCCAGCGAGCGAAACGCGCGACGTGCGGGCTAATGCCTGGCATCTCGGTCATGACGATGACAGCGGGTCCTTGGCCCGCAACGTAGACCGGTTTTGCCGTGCCCTCCAACGCGAGGAGCCGCTGCTCGAAATCGGATAGATCGTCAGGCTTCAGCAGCGCATCGCTCATGTTGTCCTCCGGAAAAGGTTGCGCAAACGGTATTTCCCGGGCATTCATTTCGACAAGTGTCAAAAGTGACATTATTCGGGGCTATTTTGCCATGCCGCTCATTGACGTTCTGGTCCTGGAAGGAGCTTCTGCGGCCAGTGTCGCCATCACCACCGAATTGATCGATGTGGCCAACGGCATTCGTGCAAGGGCCGGACGACTGCCCTGCTTTGACGTCAGAATTTCCGGCTCCGGGGCAAGATGGACAACGCAGCTCGCAAGGCTGCCCGCGAAGGGCGGCGCCAATAGACCCGCAGACGTGGTGATCGTGCCTGGGCTGGCCTGGACGGATGAGCAACTCGTTCGCGAAGGATTGCAGCGACGGGATGCCGAAATGGCCAGGAAGGCTCTACATGCGGCCTTTCAATCCGGAGCTGAAATCGCCAGCTCCTGCTCGGCCGTATTTCTGGTTGCGAGCGCCGGGCTGCTGGATGCCCGCCGCGCAACCACGACCTGGTGGCTCGCACCCTTGTTTCGACAGCTGTTTCCAAGGGTGACTCTCGACACGGATGCGATGGTGTTGACCGACGGGCGCCTAACAACGGCCGGTGCGGCGATGGCTCAATTGGACCTGATGCTTTCGATCATTGCCCGCCATGCAGGACCTGACCTCGCGGACAGCTGCGCGCGGTTTCTCTTGCTGGACCGGAGGCAATCGCAATCCCGCTATATGGCGCTATCCTTCCTCACCGCCGCGGACGAACGCATTTCACGCGCGGAGCGCTGGGCGCGGGCGCGACTGCATCGGACCTTTTCAATCTCCGAACTTGCAACGGCCGCGGGACTGGGTGCGCGCACCTTCGCGCGCCGATGCGAGCGCGCCACCGGGCTTTCGCCGGTGAAATTTGTCCAGAGGTTGCGCGTCGATAAGGCAATTGAGCTTCTGGAAACCACTCGGCTCAGCCTCGATGACATCGCGGAGAAGGTTGGGTATGCCGATCCCTCTACGCTTCGCAAGCTCTTGCACCGGGAGAAGACACCCGGCGCGCGGGCCTCGCGTGCCGCGCGCAAGCGGGACAATGGCGCTGCGCCCTCCAGGACGCGTGCAGCCCGACGACCTGACCGACCGGCGGCGCCCAAACGCAAGCGAGCGCTGGATGTATCGTGATGACCGCCGCCGTCACGCTCTGCGCTGAGAGCCCCCGTTAGCGCGGCTTGAGGAGTTCGCGCGCGACGATCAGCTTCTGAACCTCGGTCGCCCCTTCGTAGATGCGAAGCGCGCGGACCTCGCGATACAGGCTCTCGACGATCTCGCCCTTGCGCACACCGCGACCGCCAAACATCTGCACCGCGCGGTCGACGACCCGTTGGGCGGTTTCGGTGGCGGCCAGTTTTGCCATTGCCGCTTCACGCGTGGTGGGAAGCTTCTGAACATCGCGGCGCCACGCGGCACGATAGGTCAGCAGCGCCGCGGCATCCGTTTCAGTGGCCATGTCGCCGAGTGCGGCCTGGGTCAGCTGCAGGTCCGACAGCGTCGTCCCGAACATGCGCCGTGTCTGCGCGTGCAGTCGTGCCTCCTCCAGCGCGCGTCTGGCAAAACCCAGCGCCGCTGCGGCAACCGAGGACCGGAAGATATCGAGGGTCTGCATCGCAATCTTAAATCCGCCGCCGGACGGCCCGATGCGTCGGCTGATCGGGATGCGGCAATTGTCCAGACGCAGCGTTGCGAGCGGATGCGGCGCGATGATGTCGATGCGCTCGGCCACGCTGAAGCCGGGATCATCGGGAAACACTGCGAAGGCGGAGATGCCGCGCGCGCCAGGCGCCTCCCCGGTTCGCGCGAACAGCGTGTAGACGTCGGCGATCCCGCCATTCGAGATCCAGGTCTTCTCGCCTTCCAGAACGTAGCTGTCGCCGTCCTCGCGCGCCGTGCACGTCATGGCCGCCACATCCGAGCCCGCCGCCTGCTCCGAAAGCGCAAAGGCAGCCAGCCATTCGCCGGAACGGACTTTCGGCAGCACGGCGTTTCGCAGCTCCGCCGAGCCGGCAAGCGCGATGGCGCCGGATCCGAGGCCTTGCATTGCAAAGGCGAAATCGGCGAGACCATCGGCATAGGCCAGCGTCTCGCGCGACAGGCAGATCGAGCGGGAATCGATGCTCGCCACGTCACCGTCCGGCGCCGCAACCGCGCAGTCGAGCAGTCCCGCCGCGCCGAGCGCGCGAACGAGCTTGCGGCAGGCGCCATCGACGTCGCTGTGGTCGGCCGCCTGAAGACCACCCTGCGTGACGAAGCGGTCGAGCGCCTCGCAAATTGCGCGATGACGCGGCTCGAAGAACGGCCAATCCAGCCAGTCGCGGGAGATTGTCTTTGCCAGTGAGCTCATCTGTCGCTCCACAAGGTCGATTGCCTGCCGGACGGCCGGCATGTTCTGAGGCGTGCTTGCGCTCAAATCCGCAATGCAGCCGACGCCTCGAATTGTTTTAAGCATAAACTATTTCCTTCCCTGAAGACGTTGTCAAGGCGCCGGTGCACAGACGATGTTCCGGCGCTTTGCCTGGCGGCGTCGACGGGAAACATGGACCAAATCCGGCCCGGATCAGGGGACGCCCTGCTCTTCCGGTCCCGCCTTGAATTTAGTTTTGGCACGAACTATTCTGTTGCGCATCGAATGGAATTGCATTCGCCTTCAACGCGCCATGAGGCTCAGGAGATCGATTTGGCACTCGCAAAGGAGTCCTCGCCGGCGTCCAGCAGGAATGCGGCCGATGCGGAGGCCGAGTACAGGGCTCAGACGCGGCTCTGGCTCCGGCTGCTGGCCTGCACGACCCTGATCGAGGGGGAGTTGCGGCGCCGATTTCGCGAGGAATACGACTTTACGATGCCACGCTTCGACGTTCTCGCTCAACTCGATCGGGAGCCGAGCGGATTGGTGCTGGGGGAACTGCCCAAGCGCCTGATGGTTTCGGCCGGCAACCTGACGCCGATCGTCGATCGCCTGGTCGAGGATGGATATATCACCCGGACGCCGTCAAATCTGGACCGGCGCGTGCAGATCGTCTGCATGACGGTCGAGGGCCGAAAGACCTTCAGGCGGATGGCGAAGAGTCACGGCGCCTGGCTCGCCGAATTGCTGGCCGAATTCCCGATCGACCGTCTCGACGGGCTCGTCGGCGCGCTCGACGACGTGAAGAGCGCCGTGAGGGACGCTCTGCAGCATCGCGAGCGGACGTGATGCTCAGCGCCGGACTCGAATGCCGGCGGCTTCGCGGTCCCAGGTATCCGTCGACACACCGGCCTGTTGCAGCGCGCCCTTCTTGATCTTGCCGTTCTCCGTCAGCGGCATCTCGCTCACGATGCGGACATAGCGCGGGATTGCGAAATAGGCGATCTGCCCCTCGCAATGCCTGATGATGTCGGCGGGCTCCAGCGACTGCCCCTGCTCCAGCAAGATCGCGGCCGCAACCTCATCCTCGCCCAGTTCGGACGGCAGCGGGTAGATCGCGCACGCAGCGACCGCCGGATGGGCAAGGATGATCTGCTCGACCTCCCAGGAGGACACGTTCTCGCCGCGCCGGCGGATCGAATCCTTCATGCGATCAACGAAGCGATAATGTCCATCCGCGTCGCGGACGACGCGATCGCCGGAATGAAACCAGAGATTTCGCCACGCTTCGACCGTCTTCTCCGGCATGCCGAAATATCCGGTGGCGAACGCAAACGGCTCCTTGGCGCGCAGGACGAGTTCCCCCGCCTGTCCGTCAGGCAGCTCTGAATCGTTTTCGTCGACGATGCGGGCCTCGAAGCCTCCGGCCAGATATCCCATGGTCCCCGGACGGTCGGAGGGGATGGCGCCTGCGAACACGAAATTCGTCTCCGTCGACCCATAGCCGTCAACCAGCGGCACGCCGAACCGCTCGAGAAACGGCCGATGGATCTGCGGCGGCACGCCCCCACCCAAGGCGACGCGAACGCGATGAGCAGTATCGTCCTCCCTCCGAGGCTGGGCCAGGAGCATGGACGCCATGGCACCGAGCAGGTAACCCACGCTCGCATTGTGGGCTCGCGCGGCGGCCCAGAAACCTGAAGCGGAGAATTTTTGCTCGAGCACGTAAGTGCATCCGTTCAGCACGGCCTGATAGAATGCATTGAGCGCGTTGGTGTGGAACAACGGCAAGGTCGTGAACAGCACGTCGCCCTCGCGAATGCCGAGTGCCCGCGCCGAGCAGATGCCCCACCAGAACAGCTGAGCTTGTGGACAGCACACGCCCTTGGCCGGCCCCGTGGTGCCGGAGGTGTAGAGGATGGCAACGGTATCCCCCGGCCGCACGGCACCAGCCGGCGCCATGGATGCGGGCGCGGGCAACGGCACCGCTGCGATCCGTGGCGCCTCCGCGATCTGATCGATCGTCCATACGAGCGGCGGCAGATCGGCCTCGGTGCCAACGGTCTCGAGTGCGGCCAGAAACCCGGCCTCGGCGACGAGGAGCGCAGGATGCGAGTTGCGGAAGATATGGGCGAGCTGGCGCCCCCGCAGCGCCGTGTTGATCGGCACCGTGATAGCGCCGAGCCAGGCGCAGCCGAGATAGACTTGAAGAAACTGCGGCCGGTTCGAGCACATCAACGCGACCCGGTCTCCCGGTTTGATGCCGGCCTCGATCAACGTCTGCGCCGATGCAGCCGCTATCGCCGCAGTCTGCGCATAGGTCCAGCGCGTCTGCCCAGCAACCAGCAGAACGCGATCGCCATAGCGCTCCGCCTGCCGAGCGAGGATGGTCGCGAGCACGCGGTCGCAAGGTGGAAACAGCCCGACCGCACGCGCCCAGGCCGGCGCTTCCTGCTGCCGCCCGGCGTCATCCCGCATGCAATGCTCCGTCAAATCCCGGCTCGACCAGACCCGCCCGACGTCAAGGCAGGAGCTTGTACTTCCCGTCCTCGATCTGAACGAGGACGCGCGAACGTGCATCGACGCCGTGCCGATCCACCGGCGTGAAATTGTAGATTGCCTGCGTGCCGACGACTTCCTTGGTGGTGAACAAGGCCTGGCGCAGCGCGCTGCGGAATTCCGGCGAGCCCGGCTTGGCACCGGTTGCCAATGCGCGCTTGGCAGCGTCGACGAAGACCATCCAGCCATCGAACGAGTAGGAGGAGAACCCGTCGGTCGGCTGCTCGCCGTTCGCCTTCTCGTAAGCCGCCCGGTAGGCCAAGGCGACCTTCTGAATCGGATTGCTCGACGGAAGCTGTTCGGCCGCGATCACCGGCCCGGTGGGGCAGATGATGCCGTTGGCGGTCTTGCCGGCGAGGCGAAGGAAATCGGCGCTAATCATCCCGTTGTTGCCGTAGAGCGGCCCCTTGTATCCGCGCTCGGACAAGGCGATGGCGGGCAGCGCACCCGGCGTTCCGGTGCCGCCGAGCATGATGGCGTCGGGGCGGGCCGCAAGCGCGCGCAGCACCTGCGCAGTCACCGACGAGTCGGATCTGGCGTAGCGTTCGTTGGCAATGACCTTGATCTCCGCCGCCTTGGCGCTCTGCGACAGCGAGTCATACAGGAGATCGCCGAGCGCATCCGAAAACCCGATGAACGCGACTGTCTTCAAGCCGCGCGCCTTCATGTGATCAACGACGCCCTGGACCAGGAGCGGCATCGGCTGCGGGGTCTGCACGACCCACGGGCCGCCCTCGCCAGCCGGAACCGATGCGATCGGAGAGACAGCGATCATCGGCACTTTCATCTCGATCGCGGCGGTCGCCATCGCCAGCGTCTGCGGCGCCCCCGACGTCCCCATCAGGATGTCGACCTTCTCCTGCTCGACGAGCTTGCGCGCGTTGCGCGCCGAAGCGGTGGCATCGGAGGCGTCGTCGAGCTGGATGAGACGCACCTTCTCGCCGCCGATCTCGCCGACATACGTCTCTCCCGCGGCGATCCCCTTCGCGTTCGGAATGCCGATCGAGGATACCGGCCCGCTGAGACCGGTGACGAAGCCGACGAGGATGTCGGCTCGCGCTCCTTGAGGGACGGCCAAAAGCAGCAGCGCGGAGCCGAGCAGTGATTTCATCGAGATCATGGCACCTGTCTTTCGTTTCGTGTGTATCGATGTCGGGCAGGCGCCATGCGCGCGTTTCACGTCGAGGAGACCAGCGCGATCACGCGCAGCGGACTGCCCGAACCGTTTTTGATCTTCAGCGGAGAGGCCACGATGATCGCCCCAGTGGCGGGGAGCTGATCCAGGTTACACAGGCACTGCAGGCCGTAGCGGCCCGCGCCGTGGAGAAAGTGATGCGCGGGATAAGGCGGCTCGAAATGCCCGGCCTGTCCTGCATCGGTGCCGATCGTCTCGGTGCCGAAACCGATAATGCCGCGCTCCTCCACCAGCCATTTCATCACGGCCGCGTTCGGGCCCGGCGTGTGAGCGCCGTCATCTCGGAGGTTGGAATAGTCGCGCCACCCCTTCTTCGACCAGTCGGTCCGCAGCAGCACCCAGTGCCGGTAAGGAATCCGTCCGTGCTGGGCCTCCCAGGCCTCGACGATCGGCACCGTGAGCACGAAGTCCGGATTCTGCGCCGCCTGCGCGGAGCAGTCGATGACGCAGGCGGGCGCGATCATATCTTTGGCCGGCATGGTATCGACCGCATTGTTGGCGAGATCCTTGCCGGTGAACCAGTGAATCGGCGCGTCGAAATGCGTGCCGGTATGCTCACCGAAGGTCACATTATTCCAGTACCAGGCCGGACCGCGCGAGTCATAACGTGAAATCTCCTGGATGCGCACCGGCGCCGCCTGGCCGAATTCGGGCGGCAACACGATCACCGGAAAGTCGGGGCTGAGCGTGAAGCTCAGATCAATGACGCGCACCGCGTCCGAAGCGATCGCACCCGCCAGTTCCAGAAGAGCCCTGCCTTGCATCGTCGCGTCCTCCAGCTTGATCGAATTGGCCGTTCAGCGGTCGAGCTCGCGCTCGAGTGCTTTTGGATTGGCCGCAAGGCGCTGCCGGATCTCCTCGGCGACGTCTCCGACATACATCTCTTCAAGTCCGCCCCTGAGCCCAGCGATGACTGCCTGCGCGACGGCGCGCGGCGCCACCTTCGGCGGAGGCACGGTCTGAAACCACTCGGTGTCGACTGGCCCCGTGAAGACGTTCATCAACTTGATGCCGCCGGGCCGGAGTTCGGCGCGAAGACAATGCGAAAGCGACAGGCACGCGGCCTGCGAGGCGGAGTAAGCGCCGAAGGCGGGCCAGTTCGCCAACGCATGGACGGAGAGGATGTTGACCCAGGCGACGCTGTTGTTGATGCCGTCCGCGCCCCGCATCCGCATGACGGGCCCGAAGGCCTGCGCGAGATTGATGAAGCCGAGATAGGCCTGGTCGATCTCGTCGCGTGCAATGCTGGTGCCCTTGCGGTCCAATAGGCCACCGGGCCTCACATACTCCGTCGTATTCACGAGAATGTCGACCTTGCCGCCGATGTCGGCGGCGAGATCGCCGGCTGACTTTTCATCGGCGGCGTCGAGGGGCACGAGTTCGATGCCGTCCTGCCCTCGCAACAGCTCTTCGCCGGCAAACGGCCGCCACCGCTCCGCGATGCCGACGAACACCGTCTTGGTCCCCGCGGCCTTCAACGCCAAGGCAGCTTCCCGGCCGATAGCGCTGCGGCCGTTGGTCACGAGCACGCGTCGAAACTTGGGATCGGCGGTCATTTCACGCCACTGCCTGTCGTCAGCCATGTTGGGGGTCTCCCCTTCGGGTCGGGCAAAGGCCACCGCCTGACCGCTCTTGTCGAGCTGGAACGACATGCGGACGGGAGCGCCTTCGATACAGTCGGCATGGAGATGCGCCACGATGGTCGGCCCGCAATCCATCTTGACGAGGCCGACGCGCCAGGGTGCCCGCTCGCGGAAATAGACGTCACTCGGCACGCGCGCAGTGGTTTCGGCAAGCAGCAAGCCGCGAGCCGGCGCGTCGACGAAAGCGAGCGCAGCCGACAGGCATGAGGGGCACGCCTCTCGCGCCGGATAGGTAAAGGTGCCGCAGCCCTGGCAGCGCTGGAGCATGAAGCGCCCTTCGGCGGCGGCGCGCGTAAAGCCCTGCGACGTCCTGCTGCGCGCGCGCGGCGGCGCAGTCGGCAGGCGCGTCCGCAGCAGCGGATTCTTGCGCCGTGGCGGTTCGATCGGATCGATCATCGCGAAGGCCCGGCAAAGATCGCGGCGCCGGAGGCAAGTCCGCGATCATAGTTGATCATACCGAAGCCCGAGGCCAGGCCGAGGCTTGCATCCCTGACCTGTGTCGGGCCCGCAACTCCCAGAACCTGCCGCAGCCCTTCGACGAGACCGAGATAGGCGCCGGCTGCTCCGGCCTGTCCGACCGAGAGTTGTCCGCCGGATGTGTTGTGCGGAAAGTCCCCGTCGATGGTGAGATCGTGCTGGCGCACGAACTCGGCTCCCTCGCCCTTCCCGCAGAAGCCAAGATCCTCGAACTGCATCATCGAGATGACGGGATAATCGTCGTAGGTCTGGACGATGTCCAGATCGTCGGGCCTGACGCCGGCCATCGCATAGAGCTCACCGACATCCATCGCCCAACCGCCGCGAACCTGCATCGGATCATCGGCAAAGGCATTGTGCCGCTCGATCGTCGACAGCAGCCTTGCCGCCGGCAGCCGCAGC
Source organism: Bradyrhizobium sp. DN3 (assembly GCF_041357655.1). Lineage (NCBI taxonomy): Bacteria > Pseudomonadati > Pseudomonadota > Alphaproteobacteria > Hyphomicrobiales > Nitrobacteraceae > Bradyrhizobium > Bradyrhizobium sp. DN3. Next base: position 76,640 of record NZ_JAULLN010000013.1, read on the forward strand.
GAGGCGGCCGTATCCTCCCGCATCACGAGGAAGGCCTCGGCGCCGGCGCAAGGCATCACGCAGTCGAACAGATGAATGGGATCGGAGATGGGGCGCGCCGCCAAATATTGCTCGATCGACAATGGCGTCTTCATCAGCGCGTGCGGATTGCGCAAGGCGTTGGCGCGTTGGGCGACCGCGATCCTGCCGACGTCCTCACGCGTGACTCCGAAACTCCGCATGTAGTTGCGTGCGATGAGAGCGAAGCTCGAATTCGCGCCGCCCGCGCCGTAAGGATAGACCGCATCCTGATTGAAGCGGGAGAAATTCTCGAGCGTCAAGCGGAAGGAATCGACGTGGTTGGTGTCGCCGGCGATGCACGCCACGATATCGGCATCGCGCGCCTGAACCGCGCGTGCCGCCTTTCGCAGCGCGGCGATGGCGCTGGCGCCACCGAGCGGAATCGTATCCAACCATCGCACGCAGAGTCCGAAATGCTGCGTCAGGCCGATGCCGCTGTCCGTGCCCATGGTGAAACTGGAGACACACAGACCATCGATATCGGCGACCTTGATGCCGGACTCGACGACGAGCGAGCGCAAGGCGCGACCTATCCACCACTGCGCGCTTTCGATGGAGTAGCGCACATAGGGTATCGTAACGGGAGCTGCCATCACGATGCCGTCATAGGGTATGCGCAGCGAATTCGTCACCGGCCGCCTGTCCTGTCCATCCGCCTCAGACCACCGTCAGCTTCACGTCGATATTGCCGCGCGTCGCGTTCGAATAGGGACAGCGTTCGTGCGCGCCCGCAACAATGCCTTCCGCCACCGACGTCTCGACACCGGGCAGCCTGACCTTCAGCTCGACGGCGAGCGCATAACCGACCGGCACTGGCCCCATCGCGACCTTCGCCGTCACCGAAGGCTCCGCGGCCGGCACGACCTTCCTGGTGCGCGCGACGAGCTTGACCGCTCCAAGAAAGCACGCGGCGTAGCCGGCTGCAAAGAGCTGCTCCGGGTTCGTGCCCTCGCCTCCGGGGCCACCCAGCGATTTCGGCAACGACAGCGACACCGATAGCGATCCGTCGGAGCTCGCTGCCTTGCCGTCGCGGCCTCCGGTGGCCGTGACTTCGGTTTCGTATAGGATCTTCCCAGGCGTCATCATGTCGTCTTCTCCAAACGCTGCAGCGGGCCCTAGCGTCGGTTGCGCGCGAGCATCGCGCGGAAATCGTCACGAGCAAGCGCGCTGGCGCGCTTGAAGCTCGGCCCACGGCTCGGCTCGGTACCGTTGAGGCGCCTGAGCTGCACCCACATCTCGGCGCTCTTCAGCGCCACCGCGGCGCAGTTGACCACCGGAGCATGCCCAACCTTGAGACCATGCTCCCGGCCGATCAGCAGGCCCGGCAGCACGCCGGCGGGAATCACGACATCGGCACCGCGCTCGACGAGCGGCAGCGCGCAGGCGACGAAATCCTCAATCATGCGCCGGTGCGCGGCTTGATCGCCCGCGAAGGCATCTGCGAAATCCTCGGGCTTGCAGTCCAGGCCCGTCACGTGAACGACGCGATCGCCAAGGCCATAACGCTCGGCCTGCTCGTAGTGCCAGACCTCGAAGACGGTATCGAGCGTAACGAGGCCGAGCCGCCGACCAAGCTGCGAGGCGGCAAGCAGCGTCGCCTCACCGGTCCCGATCACGGGAATATCGAGCGTCGCGCGAAGCTCGTACAGACCGGGATCCTGGAAGTGACCCATGACGAATGCATCGAAGCCTTGCTCCTCCGCCGCGATACCATTGTCGATCGCCTGCACGGCGCAGCGCAGTTCAGCAAGACGTCCGAACTCCCGGTCCGGCGGCGAAATTCCCTCGACATGGACCGTCGTGCCCGGCGCAGCGATGTTGTTGAGATACTCGGACAGCAGCGCCATGTACGGCGCGTTCAGGCTCGCATCAACGAAGCTCTGCCAGAAGATGCGCATCGTCCTTCTCCTCGAACGGGTATGGGAGGATCGGTCGCGGGACTGTCGACGCGAATATTTCAACCATAAACTAATTGGCGCGTCAAATGTGTGCGGCGCATCGAAGATTATGGTCCGAGGCGCCACGGCCGCCGCGCCCATTTCGCGCGAACAGGAAGCGCGAGTTTTGGCTGCCGGTGCCGGAATTGTATGCAACAGCATTTTTTTGAAGACAGCCGCCCCATGCTGTTGACGCCTCCTCGGAATATACTTTAGGCTTTAAGTAATACTTCGCCCGGCCGGCTCTGGCGGCGGGACAATGAGTTGCAGGGCACCGTTCTTGAGAGACTCGATTGTGTGGACAGTCTTCGAACTTGAACGACGCGCGACAGAGCGCGGCTGCGCTAACCTGCAGCGGCAAGCCCGGGCATGATTGCGCTGCCCGCAAGGCAAGGTCTTTTCAGTCGCGCCGACATTCGGCGCTGCAGCATCGCTTTCGATCCATTCGTTCGAAGTTCGGGCTCAGGCCCGGCAGCATCCAGTCACTCACATTCCCATCGAAGCAGGAGAAGGCAATGCGCAAGACCGTGAGCTTACTTGCACTTGTGGCTGGAATCGTCGTCGCACCGGCCGCGCAGGCCGACATCACCATCGGCTTTGTCACCTCGCTGAGTGGCAACGGCTCCTCGATCGGGATCCCCTACGGGCGCGGCATCAACGCGGCCTACGAATACAGGAAGTCGGTCAATGGCGAGACCATTCGCCTGATCCAGCTCGACGACGGCTCCGATCCGTCGGCTGCGACGCGCAACGCCCGCAAGCTGGTGGAAGAAGAGAAGGTGGACCTGCTGATCGGCACCGCAACCGCGCCATCGACGATCGCCATGGCGGCAGTGGCGAGCGAATTGAAGGTGCCGATGATCGCGGTCTCGCCGATCGTCAAGCTGCCCGATACGCCGGAGCAGTGGGTGGTCTCGGTACCGCAGCCGGCTTCGCTGCTCGTCAAGATCATCGCCGATCGCATGAAGCGCGATGGCAAGAAGAATATCGGCTATATCGGCTTCTCGGATGCATGGGGCGACCTCGTCTACAACGGCGCCAAGGCAGCTGAGGCGACTGACGACCTCAAGATCCAGACGAATGAGCGCTATGCCCGCACCGACACTTCGGTCACCGCGCAGATCCTCAAGGTGATGGCTGTGCGGCCCGATGCCGTGCTGATCGGAGGCTCCGGCACGCAAGGTGCGCTGCCGCTGCTCAGCCTTGCCGAGCGCGGCTTCAAGGGCAACACCTACGGCACGGTGGCGCTGGTCAATCCGGACTTCGTCAACGTGGGCGGCAAGGCGGCGGACGGAATTCAAGTCTCGGCCGGGCCCGTGATCGTCGCCGAACAGCTGCCCGACGAGCACTTCGCCAAGAAGATCGCGCTGGATTTTCGCAGCGTCTACCAGAAGACCCACAACATTCCGACCACGGACGGTTTCTCGGCCTATTCCTTCGACGCCTGGCTGATCTTCGCCAACGCGGCCGAGCGGGCGCTCAAGACCGCGAAACCCGGCACGGCCGAATTCCGCGCTGCCCTGCGCGATGCGATCCTCAGCACCAAGGAGCTTCCGGGCGTGCATGCCGTCTACAACTTCAAGCCGGGCGCCGTGACTGGCGTCGACGAGCGCTCCCTCGTCGTCGTTCGCCTCACCGGCGGCGCCTGGAAGTACGCGCCGTAAAGAAGGATCAAGGGGGCGGACAACTGGAAGGGGGATAGCGTCTCAATGACGAGCGATATCGCGGCCATACTTGCGATCGACGGTATCGCCACCGGCGCGGTCTATGCGCTCGTGGCGATCGGGACCGTGCTCATATTCACCGTGACGCGGGTCATCTTCGTCCCCTTTGGCGACATCGCGGCCTTCACTGCGCTGACGCTCGCGGCGCTCGATGCGAAGCGCTTTCCGGGGACGGGCGCGCTGGTCGTGGTGCTGGCCTGCCTCGCAACCTTCATTGAGATCGTTTCGTTGACGCGCTCCGGCGAGCTTCGTCTCGCTCCGCGCGCCCTGCTCTTCTATCTCGTACTCCCCTTGGCTGTGGTCGGCAGCACCTGGCTTGCCATGCGCCTCGATCCGCCCCTCGCCATCAGGCTCGTGCTCGCACTGATGCTGATCACGCCGATCTCTCCGCTACTCGACCGCATCGTGTTCCGCCCGATCGCCGACGGCACGGTGCTGCTGCTGCTGACGGTGTCGGTGGCCCTGCATTTTGCGCTGGTGGGGCTGGGCCTGTTGTTCTTCGGCCCCGAAGGGGTCCGCACTGAGCCGCTGACCTCCCTCTCGATGGAGCTCGCCGGCGTGCTGATCTCGGGTCAGACCATGCTGATCGTCATCGCAGCGCTCGTGTTCAGTGGCCTGCTCTATCTCTTGTTCGACTTCTCGCTGGTCGGCAAATCCCTGCGCGCCACCGCCGTGAACCGGACCGGCTCGCGATTGATGGGAATACGACCGGCGCGCGCCGGCACGATCGCCTATCTGCTCGGCTCTCTCATGGCCGGCGTATCGGGCATCCTGATCGCGCCCGTCAACACGGTGTTCTACGATTCCGGCTTCCTGATTGGCCTCAAGGCGTTCGTCGGCGCCATCATCGGCAGCATGACGAGCTATCCGGGCGCGGCGATCGGCGCCGTCGGCGTCGGCATCCTCGAAAGCTTCGCATCCTTCGAGAGCAGCGCACTGAAGGACGTCATCGTGTTCTCGCTGCTGATCCCGGTCCTGATCTGGCGATCCCTCGCATCGCTGCATTCCGAGGAGGAGATCGAGGAATGACGCGCCTTCACGTTCAGATCGCCGCTGGCGCCGCCGTCCTGTGCCTCGCTGCGGCTCCCTTCGTCCTCGGCCCGTTCAGCATCACCTTAATGAACTACATCGGCATCTATTCGCTGGTCGCCATCGGGCTCGCGCTCCTCACCGGCGTCGGCGGCATCGTGTCGTTCGGACAGGCGGCCTTCGTCGGGGTCGCGGCCTATGCCACCGCCTGGGTCTCGGCATTGAATGGCCATTCGCCCTGGCTCGGCCTGCTGTTCGGTGTGGCCTTGACCTGCGGCGTTGCGACCATTCTCGGTCTCGTCACCCTGCGGCTCCAGGGCCACTTCCTCTCGCTCAGCACCATGGCCTGGGGTCTGGCGATCGGCTTCCTGTTCGGCAATGTCGAGGGGCTCGGCCGGTTCAACGGCATCTCGTCGATCCCGCCGATCAGCTTCGGATCGTTCGCCCTCGTCTCCAGCGCGCAGATCTATTTCCTGATCTGGGGCATCGTGACCGCCATCCTCTTCCTCGGCTACAACCTGCTGGACTCCCGGCTCGGCCGCGCCATGCGCGCCCTGCGCGGCGGCAACACGCTGGTCGAAAGCCTCGGCATCAACGCGTTCCGGATCAAGCTCGTGACTTTCGTGATCGCGGCCTTCCTGGCCTCGCTCTCGGGATGGCTGTACGCCCATATGAGCCGTTTCATCAGCCCGGGTCCGTTCGATGCCGGCATGGGCATCGAATACCTGATGATGTCGATGGTCGGAGGTGCCGGCAGCCTTCTCGGCGGCGTCGTCGGCGCCGCCATCGTGACGCTGCTGAAGAACAGCGTGCAGGACTATCTGCCCTTGATCGCCAAGGGCGCCTCCGGACAGCTCGAGATCGTCGCCTTCTCGGCGCTCTTCATCCTGTTCCTGCAATGGGCCCGACAGGGCATCGTGCCGTTCATCGCGCGCTACCTGCCGAAACTGCAGCATGAGCGGCCGCGGCCGGCATCGCCCCTGCCCCGCCGTTCGCAACCGAAGCCCGGTGAGTTGCTCTTGAAGGTGGACGGCGCCGAGCGCCGGTTCGGCGGCCTGGTCGCCGTCAACAATGTCAGCTTCGAAGTACGCTCGGGTGAAATCCTCGCCGTGATCGGTCCGAACGGAGCCGGCAAGAGCACAATGTTCAATTGCCTGACCGGCGCGCTGCGGGTCAACAAGGGCGAGATCGTCTTTGCCGGACGCCCGATCACACGTGACGAGCAGTCCCGTATCGCCAAGGCGGGGATCGCGCGCACGTTCCAGCACGTCAAGCTGCGGCCGCGCATGAGCCTTTTGGAGAACGTGATGCTCGGCACCTATGGCCGCACCGGCGCGGGGCTGTTCGCCGGAGCCTTCCGGCTCAATCGGCGCGAGGAAGCGAGCGCCCGTCATGAGGCGCTGATGCAGCTCGAACGCGTCGGTCTCGGCGAGAAGCCGTTCGAACTCGCCGGCAACCTGCCGCTCGGAAATCAGCGCATCCTGGAGATCGCGCGCGCGCTTGCCGCAGACCCGACCCTCCTGGTGCTGGACGAGCCCGCGGCAGGCCTGCGCCGCCAGGAGAAGCTCAGGCTGGCCGAGCTGCTGCGCTCGCTCCGGGCCGACCACCTGACCATCCTGATCGTCGAGCACGACATGGAATTCGTGATGTCGCTGGTCGACCGCATCGTCGTGCTGGATTTCGGCTCGAAGCTCTGCGAGGGCGCGCCGGCTGCAATCCGCAGCGACGCTAGGGTGCAAGAGGCATATCTCGGAGGCGTCGCGTGAGCTCGATGTTTTCCCTGTCGGGCGTCACGGTCTGCTATGACAACGTCGAAGCGGTCCGCAACGTCTCGCTGTCGGTCGAGGAAGGGCAAATCGTCACCGTCATCGGCCCGAACGGCGCCGGCAAGACCACGCTGCTGATGGCCGCGATCGGACTGCTCTCCTCGAGAGGCCGCATGATCTTTCAGGGCAGCGATATCGGCAGGATGTCGGTCGAGGATCGCGTCGAGCGCAGATTGTGCCTGGTACCGGAGAAGCGCGAGCTGTTCTCCGACATGTCGGTTGCCGACAATCTCCTGCTGGGCTCCTACAGCCTGCGCGACCGCTCAGGCGTCCAGAAGACGCTCGACGAGGTTTATGACCGCTTTCCCCGGCTGAAGGAGCGGCAGCGCCAGGCCGCCGGCACGCTCTCCGGCGGCGAGCGCCAGATGCTCGCACTCGGACGCGCGCTGATGGCGAGGCCGAAGCTGCTCATGCTCGACGAGCCGAGCCTCGGCCTTGCGCCCCTGATCGTGCGCGAGATCTTCCGCACCATCGCATCGCTGCGCGATCTCGGCGTGTCGATCCTGCTGGTCGAGCAGAACGCCCGCGCGGCGCTGGAGACGGCCGACTACGGCTACGTTCTGGAGACCGGCGAGATCGTGCAGTCAGGACCCGCCAAGGATCTCATCCACGATCCCCGGCTGATCACGGCCTATCTCGGCGGACATTAGCGGCGGCCGCGACCAGGCGCGGCAGAGCTCTGGGGGGCCGCACAACAAAAAGTCGAAAAACAACCCCATGCACAGTAGCCGGTGATCACGATATCAATGGCTTAGCAGAGTGACGCAATATTTTCTGATTTTTCGAACATGAAGTTGACGCGTCGGGCAAAACAGTGGCATGATGTCATCATCGCGGGCCTGCCGAACCACGCTGATCTTGTTGTGATGTCGGCTATCGGCGGTAGAGCGGATGGCGTGCAGCCGATCTAAGGACCGAACGGGCGAACTGCCACCGGTTGATGTTGAGGCGATTGCCGACGGCGCGAACGAAAAGGCCCCAGCTCCGGGCAATGGGACGAGCTGAGGCCTCTGCCTCTAAAAAATGGCCCCAGCTCGCGGGGATATTGGGGGGCATTGAAGCTGGGGCCAATCGGGGTCGCCCTTGGTGAAGGGCACCGGGAAGACTCGCCAATTGCGCGAACGTTCCTGTCCTAACCAAAAGGTATAAGCTCGGAGCAGCAAGTAAGGGCCGCTGGACATCTAAATGAGATGCCGCCAACTGAGACGGCCTAAAAAGCTCCCCGCCCACCGTGGAATGGAATGGACGGGGAGTGCGAGCGCGACGGGCGGCCGTCGCTATCTCATGCTAAGAGTAGTGTGTGACAGTCATGCAAATGCACTCTCGTCACTCGCGGATCGCCTTAATGGAGGGTTGAATCGTAAGACGGTAGGCGACAAGCGCACTACCATCAAACCTCTCTAAAACCTCGCCGCAAGCAGGGCAACGATATTCCCCTTTTGTGCCAGACGCGGTCGCCAACTCAAGACGCCGAAAACCCGCCCCGCACTCAGAGCACGTCACATCGCCCTTTTTCATAAGCTCCCCCGTAAAACCCCGGTGCGGCTTCATAACATGAGTCAAGGCAGAACTGAGGACGACTTACCCGCCAAGCAACAGCACGATCGCCGCCAAAACAATCGCTAATCCGATCGCTGGGACGATAATGGCTTGGCGCCTCATAGGGCCGGAACTTAGCAGCCATCGTGGTGCTTCGATAGCTAAGGATGTGAAGGCGTTCTGGACTCGTTCCGAGCATCAAATTCCTTGATCTGTCGCCCGAAAGGTAGCTTGCGGAAATTACTCCGCGGGATTCACATTAGGACACAAGAGCTTAAATACGGGCACGAGCGGCAGTCGATTGGCGTCATTCAAATCCAGCGTGTTACCGCCCATCGCTCTGTCGGTCCTCCCAGTCCTCCCATTCGACGTCACTGTTGATCTCCAGATAGCTGGAAACGGCCGCGCCAATTGTCGGAAAGAAGTATTTCTCCCCCAGCTGCGCGTACAATCCAAATCTCTTCAGCTTGTCCTTTACGGGGTCCTTGAGCTCGGCAAAGCAAAGCTCGATGCCCTCGGCGTGCAAGGCCTCGTCGAGTTCGGCGACGGTATCGCCAGCGGTGACGTCCACGCTGGTGACCGGCTCGGCCGCAACGACCAGCCAGCGTACGGGCGTCGGCGATTTCGTCACGGCGTCCAGAGCGCGCTCCTTGAAGAATTCAGCGTTGGCAAAGAACAGAGGCGCATCCCACCGAAACAAAACCAGCCCGGGAATCCGACGTGCATCCGGATATCTCGTGATGTCGTGGTAACCCTTGACGCCGTGGGCGCGGCCAAGCACGGCGGAGTGCGGGCGCCAACCGTCCCATAAGAACTCGGCGATGGCGATGGCGATTGCGAGACCGATCCCCGGGATCACGCCAAGCACCGCCACACCGCCAAAGCAGACGATCGACAGCCAGAACTCCCACTGCTGAATGCGATAGATCCGTTTGAGGTCGGTGATCTCAATCAGGCCGATTGCGGCGGCTATAACGACGGCGGCTAGTGCAGCGTTGGGCAAATGCTGAAGGAGGTTCGGCGCGGCCAACAGAAGGAAGGCGATGGCAAGCGCGCCGACGACGCCGGTGAGTTGCGTGCGGGCACCGGCGGCTTCTGCAACGGGAGTGCGCGAACCGCTGCTGCTGATCGGAAAACCTTGGAAAAAGCCGGCTACGAGGTTGGCCGCGCCGAGCCCCACCAACTCCTGGTTGGGATCGACGTGAGTCCCCAATCTTGCGGCATAGGTCCGCGAAAGCACGCTGGTATCGGCAAACGCCACCAACGCGGTTGCGTACCCGCCGATCAGCACTGGGACGAGGTCGCTGTATCCGATCCAGGGAACGGCGAACCCCGGCAGACCTTCTGGAAGAGGTCCCAAGAGCTGCACCGCGTAGCGATCTCCAAGGTCAAGCACACCGACCGCGGCGGTCGCGCCGACGACCGCAATCAGAATGTTGGGAAGCCGCTTGTATTTCTGGAGCAACAGAATGTTCGCCAGCGTGCCGAGTCCAATGGCAAGTGCGACCCAGTTTGTCCGTCCTTCTACAACCGCGCTGCCGATCGCCCATAGGCTCCGCAAGGGCCCTTCGCTCTCGATCGAGAAGCCGAAGAGCTTTGGCAGTTGGCTGATCAACACGGTCAACGCAATTCCGTTCATGTAGCCATAGCGTATCGGCTTGGAGAGGAGCTCGGTCACAAAACCCAGGCCCGCGATGCCAGCCAGAATGAATACGGCTCCCGAAACGAGTGCCATCATCCCGGCCAGGGTCACGGCGCGAAGAGGATCGCCACCAGACAACGGAACGACGACGCCGAGAATGATGGCCGCTAAAGCCGAGTCTGGTCCCAGGACGAGAATGCGGCTCGGACCGAACAATGCGTAGGCCAACAGCGGCGTGATCGTTGCGTAGAGACCGTAGACGCCGGGCAAGCCGGATGCCTCCGCGTAGGCAATTCCAGCCGGGGCCAGCATCGTCGCGAGCACAAGCCCAGCGAGGAGATCGTGTGGAAGGTGGGCCGCCTTATATTGACGGAAGGTGTCCAGCCCTGGCAGCCAATGAATCCAATGCTTCATGCGGGCGGCCACTTTCGAACCGGGGTGAGCCCGCGAGGCCTCATGCGCTGGCTCCGATTGGTCCAACTCGAATTCAGTCTAGGCTGTTACGTCCCCGACCACCAGAGCAATGAGGCGACCTCATCGCTGGACCAACCTATCCGTCGTCGGCGCCGCAGCACGCCTGCTGTCTACAACGCCCTCAGCCGGCTCACCCTTTTTCGGGCTGCCCGCAAGAGCGGTCTTGCAGCCTGATCCTCCCGACCAACGAGGACGCCCGAGGCAAAAGCGCGAGCGCGTCGGTTGTGAGGCGGTGCATTGAGGGCCGCATCGAGCGCCATCTCTCGGTGCGCAAGATAATCATTGACTGCTCCCAATGCGTCCTGGAGCCTCTTCGAATGTTTCTCGAGTTGCGCAAGCCGCTTGCGCTGCCCCCTGGAATTGAACAGGCTTTCGAAGAACCTCGCCGCATATCTGACCTTCTTGATCCTGATGCGCAGCCTGTGCCGCGCGCGAGCCGATAAATCCTCAAGCTGCTTGCCATCCTTCTGTATCTTTCGAATGCGGCGAACAAGAAGTTTGGCGGCGAATTTGCGGATCGGAGTGTGGCCGCTGGAGCCATGATGCGCCATCTCCACCCATTCTAGCACGTCCAGCAACAACGTTCGAAAGCGCCTTGAGTCGAGGGCACTTGATGCCTGCTCGAAGGCGTCGGCGCGTCGCCTCGTGAACTCCTGCTTGACAGCCGCGATGCCGCGCCGTGGAATGACGTCACGAGCCGCGGGACGAATTGTCTGGTTGAGAAAGACGTCGAGCTCGCGGGCCGCCGCAAGCTCGCCCGTCAGCCACTTCAGCTCGCGCTTGACGTTTTCTGTGCTCGATTTCGGCAAGAGCTTGGAGAAGAGCGAAATCGCTGCGCGCAAGCGCCGCAATCCAACTCTCATTTCGTGGATGCCTTCGGGATTGTGGTCCCGCACGGCATCGGCATTTCCCACAAAGTGCCGGATCGCGGAGCGAGCGACGATCCGGAAAGCGTCGCTTGCGTCCATGCGCTTGTCCAGCTTGATCGGCGCGGCGAAACTGACAGGATTGACTTGCCCGTCAGCGAGGTCATAGCCCCGTTCGGCCTTTGATCGCAGATACAGCTCGGCTTCCGTCCTTCGCGCCAGCGCATCCGCTGTCTGAAAGAGATCCTGCGGCTTACCGCGCTTGAGTTCAATCTCCACCTCGTCGATCGGCTCCGAACGATGCCCCACCATGATCTTGCCGCGGTCGATCGCGAGTTCGATCTCACTGCCTTTTCTCTCGATAGGCAGAGTGACCCGATGCACGGAGGTCTTGAAGATCGGCTTGAGTTTCTGCTTCAGCTTTTTTGAGGAAAGCGCCTCAAGCGGAGAACCATTGAGCTTTGTGAGATCGGGTGTACCGCTTTCGAGCAACGTTTCCCATTCTCCGCGGCCGAACTGCCCATCCGTTTCCGATTTTACGGTTTGGATGTACGTCTCCTTGTCCTGGCGAACGCGAAGAGAGAGACCATGCTTCTTTAGCTTGTGTCTTGGCGTATCAAAATACGTCGAAAGCAGGTCGGCTTCTGCCGGACATCCCCGCTTCGTGCCCGGAAGTCGTCCATGCTCCACTTGCTTCAAGCCACGATGTGGAATGTGAAATTTCAACTCGGCCTCGAGTCCCATGTGCCAGATCTCCAGCTTGCTCACGGAACCAGCAACGGATCGCGAAAGTCGACGAACAGATCGGCGACAAAGGCGCCTTTACTAATCCGGTTACGGACGCCTCTGTTCCATCCTTCCCAAGGCGCGGCATCCCTGTAAACAAAGAGGCCGCTCCTGACCGGGCGGCATCAAGACTACTTCCTGCGCGGCAACGCGATCGGAATATGCGGCGCGGTACTTATCACGATGAGGGGTTTATCATCGGACGCGTGGCTTCTCAGCGTCTCCAACACCAGAAAGAACTTTTCAGCAAGCATGGCAGTCAACCTCGCTGACGAATGTATCTCCGCATCGCAACGAGTCGGATTGGCGAAAAGGCAACCACTCGCGCCGGCTCAGAACGCCGATTTTGACCATAGCGTCCCCCGTCCCACATTTCAGAACACGTCGATAGTCGGGAACCGAGCATCCCCTGTGATGCAATCCCAAAGATAGATTGCAAGACCGATGTCACCGGTCCAAAGCGAATACCGACCGCGGCCGGCAACCATCTGAGCGCCGCGATACTGGAAGATGGCAGTCATAGCGAACTGGCGCGCGCGATCCAGCCAAATGGGGGCATTCGTGCGTCGGTAGAGCTTGAGGAATGCGTAGCCATTTCCACCGGTACCGTGGCAAAGGTTCGCCCCCTTTGTCAGCGGTCCGGCGGCCCAGGCAAAGCGCCCACCATCCAGCAGAAGTGCGTCAAATTCTGGCGTAGTGAAAGGCGCGTCAGCAAAAGTCGTCACCATTCCCGGCGCACCGTGACAGTGCTGACATATGAAAAGCCGCTTCTCGCGCTTGCTTCTCGGGCCCCATGTTGTTCCAACTTCGTACTGCCACGCATTCGCTTCAAGCGACTTCGGTACAAATTCGGCTACGTACGCTTGCTGCGCCGCCGTCAACCAATCCCATCCGAGCAATAACGGAATGACGTTGCCAGCGAAGCCGTGAACGGGCCCGAGAAAGCGATCTTTGGTACCGTAAAGATCCTGGGTCCAAAGGGGACCTTGCGGCGTGTCCTCCAATTCGGCCAACAGCCGCGCCGCCTGCACTTCGAAGAGTCCGCGCCATCGCGCTTCCTCTGTCATCCTGCCCATGTGGACTGCAGCTACCATCGACCCCGGCATACCCCACATGAGTTCTCGGATCGGTAGTCCATTATTTGCTTCGGCGCGCCTATAAACCAGGTCGGCGAGGCTCGATGTCGGCGCAAGGCGCATTGCGAGAAGTGCCGCACCCATGTCGCCGCGAAGCAGCGAGCCATGCTTCCCATAATCGGTCGGCGAACTGGCTTCGTGATCGATGATTGTCCGCTCGATCAGCTTTGGCAGCACAGAGCGAAAGTCTTCCGCGGCGCGGGTAGCCCCTATGCGATGTAAGTAATCTAGTGCCCAAATGACCCCTGCCGCGCCCTTGTAGAAGCTGGGGTCACCATCTCCCACCCCGTCGTCACTCGGATGAGCCGGCCAGAAGGTGTCGGGATGGAAATGTGCGATCGCATCGGCCGCAATTTCTTCAATCGTGACCCGAACAGCCGATTCATTCCAAGCGTCCTGGGTAAGCGGACGATGACGTCCCGGGGTAATCATGGCGTAGAAGCTCCTGCCGCTGTCCATCTGTATTTCAGATGACGCACAGATTGCACGATCGAACGAACGCTATCCGAAAGTGTGCCGCGCGGCAAACTATCTGCCCCACCTAAAGCGCTCAAAAATAGCTTTGCAACGTGCCGCAACGCCGGATGTCGAGGGTGGCGCAATGGAAGGCTCCGCCAAATGCGGCATAGTGCAAGAACTTGCAGGGAATGGGCTCGAGTCCCCAATTCTCCAACGCACGCATCGTTGCGGTATGATGCGGATCAGCGATAACGCGCTTCTCGTCCACCATCAGCACGTTCATGTTGAGCCATTTCCCACATAGCGAGGTAATCCTGAGCATAGGATCGGTTATCGGCTCGGGCTCCGGAGCCACGAGGATGTCCCATTTTTTCAAGATGGCCGGAAGTTGGTCGGCGTCAATGTATTCGGGATTGATCAGAATCTTGCCGGGCCCAAGCGGCAAAATGGTCGTGTCGATGTGCATCGGACTGGGACAGCGGCTCTTGATTTCATGAATGCGATAACCGTCGCCAAGATGCCGACGCAGCCATTCAATGCCGGACGCATTGGTTACGTTGCTGCGGGTAACGAACAGGTCGCGCCCGCAGCGAAAGAAATCGGCGGCGTCAAAAACCGGCTCAAATTCGGTGAGTATGTATGAAATCGGCTCGCCTTTCTCGGGCACGTGAAACTCTGGATCGAACAGCTCGTTCGTCAGCTGCGGCTTGGGCGCGGCGGTCCAGCGCGCGCCACGTCGGAAATATTGCTTCAGGATCGGACGATAGGAGTGCGTTTCGAAGTAGCGACATGGCCAAACCATCGGCGTCTCGATGATCTCCCCGCCAACCACAAGCATGCTGTCGCGCGGGCAGGAATTGCAGAAGCCCTGCGAGGACCATTCCGGCGTGCCGAAGCGCTTCTTGTGGTCGATCGCGTCCGGCCGCTTTACTACGATGCCCAACGATCGTAGCAGAGCGACAAAATCGTCGAGTTCGCGCTGCGCGGGTTCAATCATGATCTTTGGGTAATGGAAGCCTGCGAACAGCGACTGGGCCCGCGCAGCCATGCCCGGAATGTTGCAGGTGACAACCGGATGGTCGGAGGGGATTACCGCACCCTCGAGCCTTCCGACTATCACTTCCTCTAGCGGGTCCCACTCGTTGTGTGAGTTCACTGGAGAAGCGCGGCTCGGTGGGTCGGCTTCCGCACTGTCAGCGCGCGTGACCATGTCCATGCATCAGGCCCTCGTGCGCTACAACAGCCGCTGGCCCCAGAGGTTCCGAAGTCGGGCCACCGTGTGCCGGTCAACGGCAGAATCCCGGGTGTCGGCTATGGCCCGTAGCTGACTTATTCCTTGCCTTTGAGCTAGGACCGCCTTTGGACCCCAAGCCGAACAACGCTGAAGCTATTGTGATGTCGGCTGTCGACGGTAAACGGGACGCGGGGACGCGGTTACCTCGACGGCCGCTCGTGACGCCACCGAGACTTCGGCGCGGAGCTTTTGTCTCGCATCTTGCGTTTAGGACCGCGGCGGCTCTTCGCTCGGCCCGGCTGCCTCGTCATGGATCGTGACACCTGCCGATCGCAACCCGGTCAGCAGTACAGTTCGTACAAAGGCAGGATCGAATCCAATATCCTTGGCATTTGGTGGATGTGCCTCGCTGCCCTTCAATCGGAGCGCCAAGTGCAATTGCTCGCAAAGGTGCTGAACGACGAGATTGACCTGATCGTCAGTCATGATCTGCTTTTCCCGCTACCATTTTGCTACCCAACTAGATAGCACACATGGAAGCGGTACGCGATTGGACCGTCCCAAGGATCAACCCCCATGAGACTGCCCATGGCCGGGCTCCAAAACCGTTCGCCGATCGGCGCAGACCGGAAGTGACTAGCGGGCAGCTAGAACGATGCTTTTGCCCCAGCGCGGGCCTGCGACAGAGAGCCTACCTTCTGCGGGTTACGGCACATGGTCCGAGCTGCGGCTCATGGCTCTCGAGCTTGCAGTTATCTTCGAGATCGACGCCGCACTGCCCCCACACGTGGGACTCTTGAACGTTTGCCGTTGGTTCTTTCCAACGCCTTTTGCACCCGAGCGCTAAGGGATCGAAGCTCTGCAAGCTGAGAATTGAGCGACCAGACACGTTGGTGCAGAATGACCATGCGGTCGCAGACCCGATCACGACTACTCATTTACGAGCCCCTAGAACTACAATTGCCAAAAAAATGCTGACGTTGGGCCGGAAATAAACGGGACTTTCAGACCAACGGTAGCATCGTTTCACGTACAAGATGTGAAACGGTACACACACGGCAGAAAATGTATTCCACGCTCGGATACCGACCGATATGGCCCCTTTCTTCTGCCAAGTGTTCAATTCGATGGAGGGATGAGATGGATCGACATCCCACCGTCATAAATCCGTAATCCTTGAGCAGCGCAGCGCACGCAGACGTCCGGCTACTTCTTTTTTGGGGTCAACCAATCCTCGTCTTCCAGGGATGGTGCTTGCTTCTGCTGCTCCAGGATTTTCCTGTACTCCTCGGGGATGACCTGACTGCGCGACGTCTCGTGCAGCGTCTGCGGGAACCAGGTCGAAATGCCGGGGAAAGCGATCATAAGCGCAACGCATAACACCTGCAGGATCATGAACTGGAACATGCCGGCATAAATCGTCGCGAGACTCCAGCCCTTGACCACCTGCTTGAGATAGTACGCCGACATGGCGACCGGAGGCGACAGAAAGGCGGTCTGCAGCACCACCGCAACCAACGCTCCGAACCATATGAGGTCGATGCCCATGCCCTTCACAACGGGATAGAAGATCGGCAGGAACACCAGGATGATGGCTGGCCACTCAAACGGCCAACCCAGCAGAAAAATGAGAAAGAGCACGACAATCAGCATGAAGCTCGGCGGCAACTGCAGGCCGAGCATCGTCTCGGTGATCCAGTTCGCCGAGCCGAGGCGAGCGAACACCGCACCGAAGATGTTCGATGTGACCGCCAGCAGCAGGACCATGCTCGACGTCGCCATTGTCGAGGTCAGCGCGCGCTGCAGTCCGGCGAACGAGAACTTGCCATATGCGATGGCCAGCACCAGAGCGCCGACGCTGCCGATGCCAGCGGCCTCCGTCGGCGTCGCAAGACCCCCGATGATCGAGCCGAGCGTCGCCGTAATGAGCCCGAGCAGCGGCAGCGTGCCGACAATCACCTCGCGCGCAATGTAGCCAACGGAGTAGATCCGCTCATCCTTTGGCACCGGCGGCCCTAGTTTGGGATTCAGGAAGGCGCGGCCCATCAGATAGACGATGTAGATGCCGGCCAGCAGGAAGCCCGGCCCGAAGGCTGCAGCATAGAGATCGGCGACCGACACCCCGAGCACCGGGCCCATCACGATCAGCATGACCGACGGGGGAATGAGAATGCCGAGCGTGCCGCCCGCCGTGATGGTGCCCGCTGAAAGCTTGGCGTCATAACCCGCCTTCGTCATGATCGGCGAGGCCATGATGCCAAGAACGGTGACGGCTGCGCCGACGATGCCTGTCGCCATCGCGAACACAGTCGAGGTCAGGATGACGACGAGGAAGAGTGCGCCGCGCACCGGCGCAAGCATCATGCGGAACGCCGTAAAAAGGCGTTCCATGAGTCCCGCCTGCTCGGTGATGAAGCCCATGAAGATGAACAGCGGCACGGCGGCGAGGAGTTCTTCCTTCATCATGCCGATAGTCTGGAAGTAGCCGAGCTCGAAGACCGTCGCTCCCATGCCCCAGTAGCCGAACGAAAAGGCGAGAAACAGCAACGTGAACGAGATCGGCACACCGATGAAGATCGCGCCGAGCAGCACCAGCAGCATGACGACGCCGATGAGCGCTTCTGCGGTCATATCTCGACCTTCTCCTTGTGCTCGAGCTCGACGCCGGTGCGCGCCATGTAGATGCTCTTGATCAGTTCGGACACGCCCTGGATCAGCAGCAGGAGGCAGGCGAACGGCACGATGAACTTGAACGGCCACAGCACGGGCCGCCACGGCGTCTGGTCCGAAGTCTCGTTGATCAGCCAGGCGTAGTGAAATTCGTTCCAGCTGATCAGGAACAGCATGATCAGGCTCGGGAAGAAGAAGACGACATAGGAGATCGTATCGATCCAGCCCCTCCTGCGGATCGAGAACTTCTCCCAGAAGAAGTCGGTGCGGATATGAGCGCCCTTGTGCAGCGCGTAGGCGGCGCCGAGCATGAATAGCGAGCCGTAGAGCATGTAGGTTGCGTCATAGACCCATATAGTCGGCGCGTTGAACAGGTAACGCGCCCCAACCTCGTAAGCGACGGCCAGGACCAGCGGCACCGACAGCCACGAGATGATCGTGCCGGTCCGGTCCGTGAAGCCGTCGATAATCCTGATTATGGCCAGCAGTGCCGGCGGCTGCCTGCCTGTTATCTCAGCCATCCCTCGCCCCTTCCCTTGACTGTCCGGGCGGCGCATTTGCGGCGCGACGCAGAGCGGGCGCATGAGCCGCATCAATGGGGGGCGGCCTGAGCGGCCGCCCTCGGAGGAAGTCCTATTTCTCGAGAGGGAAGTAGTAGTTCGCCATGAAGGAGTACGGCGGGAAATAGGACCGCTTGTACGGCACCACGGCGCTGGCATAGGCCTTCTGCGACTCGTGCACCTTCTTGAAGAACGGGTTCTTGGCGCTCTCGGCCGCCGCGATCTCGTCCCACTTCTTGATGAAGGCCAGCAGGATCTCCGTCGGCGTGCGCAGGATCTGCACGCCGTGCTTCTGCTGCATCTCGATCAGCGCATCGGCGTTCTGGCGCTGCCACTTGGTCCACCAGACCAGGAATGTCTCGTTGGCCGCCGACTTGATGATCTCCTGATGCTGCGGGCTGAGCTCCTTCCACACATCGCCGTTGATGACGATTTCGCCGATCGTCACGTTCTCATGCAAGCCGGGCGAATAATGGTACTTCCAGACGTTGTGGAAGCCGAGCTGCAGGTCCTCGATGCCGCCGACCCATTCTGCGCAATCAATCACGCCGCGTTGCGCAGAGGGAATGATTTCTCCGCCCGGCATGTTGACCACCGTGAAGCCGAGGGCCTGCCACACTTCGCCGGCTATGCCGGTCTGGCGGCATTTCATGCCCTTCATGTCCTCGACCGTCTGGATTGGCTTCTTGAACCAGCCGAACGCCTGCGGCCCCGCAGGCAGGATGGGGAACACGACGAGGTTGAGCTTGAGCTCCTTCTGATAGAACTCGTTGTATAGGTCGAGGCCGCCGCCGTGATAGAGCCAACCCATCACGTCCATGAAGTCCATGCCAAAGGTGCCGCCGGGACCGCCAGTGAACAGGATCGCGGTCTTGTTCTTGCCGGTCCAGTAGCCGGCCCACGCATGCGCTCCGTCGAGCACCCTCTTGTGGGTTGCGTCCAGCACCTCGAACGCCGGCACGACTTGGCCAGCGGGCATTGCCTCGATCTTCAGCGCTCCAGCCGACAGCTTGTTCACCCGGTCGGCGAAATAGGTGAAGTTGTCATAGAGCGTGAGCGACGCCGGCCATGTGGCCTGCATCTTCAACACTTTCGTCTGCGCCATGACTGCAGTGGTGGATACGACAAACGCCGAAGCGATCAGGGCAACGGCGATTAACCCCAGAAACATGCGTTTCATGAGCCATCTCCTCCCTTGGACGACGTGAGCGGGGCGATCACTTTTTCTTCGTTGTTCTTGGTCGCCTGAACTTCAAACCACGTCTGTCACCATTCTGCCACCATGGCCGCAAGTTGTCATCTTGCTTTCTAGCCGCAGCAAGCGTCAGGTTACCGCAGCGTGGCGCGTTCTTGCGTCAGCCGCGCGGACGGACGTACCGCTGCTTGTTGCACCGTGGCCGATATTCATGCCGACGAAGCCTTGGACGATTATCTCGGCCGCCTCTCGGGCGGAGCTGCCTGCTCTATTTGACGTTGTCCGCCGATGTCCGCTTTGCGTGCGCCCTCGGCTCTAAGATTTAGATGCAACCGTTCGCGTCAGCATCGGAAAATGCTTGTTGCCGCCTGCGAACGGCGGAAACTGAACGAAGTCCGCGCGCATGCGCTTGATCACGTCGGAGCTCAGCGCGCGCGAGAGGGCCGCCGGGCTGTCAAACACCAGCTTGTTTCGCTGCATGTGCTCGACCCGTCGCGACGGCAGCCGGTCGACCCAATCGATCCGGGTATAGATCTCGATCTGGCGGACGTCCGGGAAGGTCCGCATGATCGAGGGGTGATGCTCGAGATAGTGCAGATGCCAGGCGTTGATGTCGTCTGCCGGCCCGGGATAGTGCACGAGGTAGCTGCACGGGGTGGTGGTGCCGGGGGGATGCGCGGCGACATCGACCGGAAAGGAGCGTGTCAGCATCACCTGGTGGGTTACGTCCAATCCGGTGAGGCTAGATAATCCGCCGCCGGTTGCGAGGCTGGCGAGCGCTCCGTCGCGCTCCAGCGCAGCTTCACAAGCGAACAGATCCGGAAACCGCAATTGCAGCGCGAAGGCTGGCCCCGGACCGTCGACCTTGTAGGGATGATCGACCGATTGCTCCAGCGGCGTGAACAGCAGGCCCTCGGTCATCTCCGTGACCGCCCCGACCAGCGCCGCGGCGGAGTCCAGTGCGTCCGATCCGACGCGCCGTCCGCCCGTCGGGTCGACGAATGTCATGAACAAGGAGATCATGATGACGCTGCTTCAATTTCCTCATCGACGTTCAGATGCGACAGCAGTGCGGCGCGGACATCGTCGGGCCAGGGAATGGCATGGTGATCCACCAGCGAGGTTGCGGCAAGGATCTGACGGGCACGCCAGCGCAGGCCGCCTGCGCCCGAGACGACATGAGCCAAATGCAGCGATGATCCACCCACCCGGCCGATGCGCAGCTTGAACGTCAAGAGATCGCCGAACATCGACGGCCGGGAGAAATCGCAGGTCAGATGCACGGTGGGCGTGCCGATCTTCCGGAGCGTGATCAATCCGGGCCAGGGAAATCCGATCGCCTCCCAGAAATCTTCGACGACTCCGTTGAGCATGTTCAGATAGGCCGGGAAGTAGGCGATTCCGGAGGGATCGCAGTCCGCGAACCGCAGCTTGCGGTCGAACGAGAACGCCGTCATCAGATCGCAACGACGGGGTGCCGGATGACACCGACGCCGTCGACCCCGGCTTCCACCACGTCGCCCGGCCACAGCCATTCCTGCGGAGTCATGCCTGCGCCCACCCCTTCCGGCGTTCCCGTCGCGATGATGTCGCCCGGCTCCAGCGTCATTCCGGACGAAATGTCGGCAATCAGGGCCGGAACATCGAAGATCATGTACTTGGTATTGGAGTCCTGCTTCGTGACCCCGTTCTTGGTCAGCCACAGCCGCAGGTCATGTGGATCGGCAATCTCGTCCGCGGTCACGATGCAGGGACCGAACGGCGCATAAGTATCCATGCCCTTGGAAAAGATCCACTGGCCGGCGCGGCGGTTGTCGCGCGCGGAAATGTCGATCATCACCGAATAGCCGAACACGTGGTCCATCGCCTTCTCGGCCGTGATGCGCGTCGCGGTCCTGCCGATGATGACGGCAAGCTCGACCTCCCAGTCGAGCTGCTGCGTCATCTTCGCATTGTGCTGGATCGCCGCGCCCGGACCGATCACGGAGGTCGGCGGCTTGGAGAAGACGACCGGCTGTTTCGGCAGATCCTTGTCCGTGTCCAGGCTCTTGGCGGACTCCGCGACATGCGCGCGATAGTTCAGCCCGATGCCGAAGATGTTCTTGCGCGGCCGCGGGATCGGCGCCTGGAGCCTCACGTCCTCGAGGGGAACGGCAGCGCCGGCCGGCAAGCGCCCATTGGCGTTTTCGAGGCCACCCTTGAGCGCCGGCAACAGCGTCGCGTTGTTGTCGATGAACGACAGCATGTCGCTCGGCCATGCCAGACCGGACGATGCGCCGAGGCGCTCGACATCGACGACCAGCCCGTTGACGAGCGCTCCAAGGCGGGCACCGCCGGAGCCGAAGGTATAGGTCACGAGACGCATGGAAGCTTGATCCGACTCTTTCCGTTGAAATTCGCAGGGAGCAACACGATGTCAGGCCGCCGGCTGATGGCCGGCATTGTCGCCATAGGCCTCTTCCCGATAGAGCCCGAGACCTTCAATCACGGGCAGGTCGTTGAAGCAGAACAGGCAGGCGTCCTCGCTCATGGAGGCATTGCCGTGCTCGTGCCAGGCCCAGGACGGAACGCAGAAGATGTCGCGCTCCTGCCATTCGAAGCGCTTGCCTGCGATGACGGAATAGCCGCGGCCCTTGGCGACCTGGTAGATGAAGCTTCCGGTATGCCGGTGCGATGTCGTCTTCTCGCCCGGCCGCAGCATTTGCATGCTCGCGCCGATCGTCTGCATCACATGCCCGCCGGTGACCGGATTGACATAGTTCATGAGGATGCCGTCGTAAGGTGAGCCGTCGGTCGCCGCCGCATATTTCTGCAGGGCTTCGTAGGTCGGCTCCCACTCATATTTGAACATCGGCGAATAGCCCTTCGACCACGGCGCGTTCACCGGGCGAAGCCCGGGGTTGCCCCAGGTCTTGGTCATGTCGTCGACGGGATAGCCGGACTCTTCCTGCTGGATGTTGGGATGCACCACGAAGAAATTGGCTTCGAGCGCGTTGACGAGCGGGATGTCGAGCCCGTCCTGCCAGATGCACACCGAGCCGCCGGCGTCGACCCCATGCTCGTGCCAGGTGCCGTTTGGTGTGAGCACGAAATCGCGGGCCCCTAACGTCATCTTGTGGCCGTCGACGACGGTGTAGGCACCGGAGCCTTCCATGATGAAGCGCAGGGCCGAAGCTGAGTGCGCGTGGGCCGAGGCGACCTCGCCGGGATGCATGACCTGCAAGCCCGAATAGAGCCAGCCGACCGCTGCCGATACGTCGCGACGACCGGGATTGTTGAGATAGATCACCCGGCGCCCGGCTTTTTCTGGAGAGACCAGCTCGACCGAGCGCAGCACATGTTCGCGCAGATCGCCGTAGCGCCAGAGCACGGGAACGGACGCCGATTGCGGCTGCCATGGCTCGATCTTGTTGGCGACGGTCCACAAAGCACCGGCTTCGTATTTCTCGAGATCCTTGTAGTAGGCCTTGAGCTCCGGAGTGTCCTCGACATTGGCCCGGCCGATCACGTTGTCGCGCATCTCATCCTCCAAGTCCTGTGGCGTCTTAGGGCGTTCGTTGGATCGAAGCGTGCCGTCCATTGATGGCCAGGGATCGACCATCCAGTTCCAAACGGAGATGGCCGGGAACATCGTCGCGGAAGGCCAACGAGATTTGCGCCGGCTTGTCGGCCATTGCGCTCGCGCTAAGATGCCGAGATGAAGCCTGCATGGCGGCAGCCTTGACGCGAGGCAGCTTGAGCATCGGCCCTACCCTGTCACTGGTCACGACCGCGCCCGAACTGGGATGGCGGCATGTCCGGGCGTTGACTTACTTCACATGTAAAATTATGGTAATGCATATTTCTGGAGGACGCAATGGCTGAACGGTCTTTCGCTCGCGAGGTCGAAGATCTCCGGCTCGGCGCGGGCGACACCTTCCGCGGCGAAGGCATCCTCGCCATCACCAAGGCGCTCCTGCAATCCGGTGTGGCCTATGTCGGCGGCTACCAGGGCTCGCCGATCTCGCATCTGATGGACGTGCTGGCCGACGCCAAGGACGTGCTCGACGATCTCGGTGTCGTGTTCCAGAGCTCGGCCAACGAAGCGGCCGCCGCGGCGATGCTCTCCGCATCGGTGATGTATCCGCTGCGGGGTGCGGTGGCCTGGAAGTCCACGGTCGGCACCAATGTCGCCTCCGATGCGCTCGCCAATCTCGCCTCCGGCGGCGTCACCGGCGGCACCATGATCATCGTCGGCGAAGATTACGGCGAAGGCTCCTCGATCATGCAGGAGCGCACCCACGCCTTCGCCATGAAATCGCAGATGTGGCTGCTCGATCCGCGGCCCGACCACGAATGCATCGTCAATCTGATCGAGAAGGGTTTCGAGCTCTCGGAATGCTCGAACACGCCGGTGATGCTGGAAGTTCGCGTTCGCGCCTGCCACATGCATGGGAGCTTTGCCTGCAAGGACAATGTCAGGCCGGCGCACACCATCAAGGACGCGCTCAATAATCCCAAGCGCGACGTCGGCCGCATCGTGCTGCCGCCGGCGGCCTATGAGCATGAGCAGGAGAAGATCAAGACGCGCATGCCCGCGGCGATCGGCTTCATCCGCGACAACAAGCTAAACGAATGGATGGGACCGAAGCGCGGCAAGGTCGGCATCATCATGCAGGGCGGCATGTACAACAATGTCATCCGCGCGCTGCAATATCTCGGGCTCTCGGATGCCTACGGCAATACCCAGATTCCGCTTTACGTCATGAACGTCACTTACCCCGTGATCGACACGGAAGTCGCGGAGTTCTGCCTCGACAAGGACGCCGTCCTGATCGTCGAGGAAGGCCAGCCGGAATATCTGGAGCAGGCGATCAATACCGTGCTGCGGCGCAGGGACATCCAGGCGCGCGTCCACGGCAAGGACGTGCTGCCGATGGGCGGCGACTACACCGCGCAGGTCCTGCTCGGCGGTGTCAGGGAATTCCTCGAGAAGACGGAGCCGAGATTGCTCGGCAACAGGCCGCCGGCACCGGATGCTGTTCCCGTGCTCAATCATCCGGCGGTCGAGAAGCTCAAGCAGGTCGTGCCGGCCCGGCCGCCGGGCCTGTGCACAGGCTGCCCGGAACGGCCGATCTTCGCCGCGATGAAGCTGGTGGAAGAAGAACTCGGCGAGCACCACGTCTCGGCCGACATCGGCTGCCATCTGTTCTCGATCCTGCCGCCCTTCAACATCGGCGCGACGACGATGGGCTTCGGCCTCGGTCCGGCCTCGACCTCCGCATTCAATGTCAAGGCCGACAAGCGCTCGATCGCGGTCATGGGCGACGGCGGCTTCTGGCACAACGGACTGACCAGCGGCATCGGCAACGCCGTCTTCAACAAGCATGACGGCGTCTTCGTCATCGTCGACAATTTTTACACCTCGGCAACTGGCGGCCAGGACATCCTGTCGTCGCGCGCGGTCAACAAGCGGCGCAAGACCAACAATTCGATCGTGCAGGCGGTGAAAGGTATCGGCGCCCAGTGGGTGCGGCAGATCGACCGCACCTATGACGTCGGCAGGATGCGCGATACGCTCAAGGAGGCGCTGACGACGAAGGACGAGGGTCCCAAGGTCATCGTCGCCTCGTCCGAATGCATGCTGAACAAGCAGCGGCGCGTGAAGCCGCAGACGAGCAAGGCGATCAAGGACGGGTTGCGCATCGTCAAGGAGCGCTTCGGTGTCGATGAAGACGTCTGCACCGGCGACCACGCCTGCATCCGCCTGTCGGGCTGCCCGTCCCTCTCGGTGAAACAGCTCGATGATCCCCTGCGCGACGATCCGGTCGCCGCGATCGACAATTCCTGTGTCGGCTGCGGTAATTGCGGCGAAGTCGCCGAGGCCGCCGTGCTGTGCCCCTCGTTCTACCGCGCCGACGTCATTCACAATCCGACCCGCTGGGACAGGTTCAAGTCGAACATCGCGATGACGGTGATCGGCTGGCTGCAACGGCGGCGCGAGCGCCGCCGACCGGCGCTCGAGGCGCTGACATGAGAGACGAGACGGTTCGACTTGCGCTTCCCGCGGCCGGCGAAGCGACCGAGCGCCCGATCTCGATCGCGATCCTCGCCATGGGCGGCCAGGGTGGCGGCGTGCTGACCGACTGGATCGTCCAGCTCGCGGAGAACCACGGCTGGATCGCGCAGTCGACCTCGGTGCCGGGCGTCGCGCAGCGGACCGGCGCCACGATCTATTACATCGAGGCGATGCCGCCGCTCGATGGGCGCAAGCCGATCCTGTCGCTGATGCCGACCCCCGGCGATGTCGACGTCGTGATGGCCGCCGAATTCATGGAAGCGGGACGCTCGATCCTGCGCGGCCTGGTGACGCCGGACCGCACCACCCTGATCGCCTCCAATCACCGGTCCTTTGCCATCGGCGAGAAGATCGCGCCGGGCGACGGCATCGCCGACAACGGCGCCGTGCGAGGGGCGATCGGTGTTGCCGCCAAGGCCGAAATCATCTTCGACATGAACGCCCTGGCCATCGCACATGGCAGCGTCATTTCCGCTGCGATGTTCGGCGCGCTCGCGGCCACCGGCGTGCTGCCGTTCGACCGCGACAGCTATCTCGCGGTGATCCGCGCCGGCGAGAAAGGGGCCAAGGCGAGCGTTGACACCTTCGAAGCCGCCTTTGAACGTGTCCGCATCGGGGCGCCCGATGCCGCCGCAGCCCCCCAACCGCAGGAGCGCAAGCGAAGCCCCTCGCCTGCGCGCCTTGATCCCAGGCTGGCCAAACTGCTCGAACGGCAGAAAAAGGAGCTGCCGCAGCCCGCACTCGACCTGGCCCATGCCGGCCTGAAAAAGGTGGTCGACTTCCAGGACATCGCGTACGGCGCCGAATATCTCGACATTCTCAGTGGGCTGCACGCCGTCGATCGCAGCGCCGGTGGCGCGGATAGAAGCTTTGCCTTCACACGGATGGCTGCAAAGTACCTCGCCAATGCCATGACCTATGACGACGTCATTCGCGTTGCCGACCTGAAGACACGCTCGGCGCGCCGCGCGCGGATCGAGGGCGAGCTGGAACTGGCGCAAGGTCAGGTGCTTCAGACCACCGAATTCATGCACCCCCGCATGGAAGAGGTCATGGGAGTGCTCCCCGCGGGCTTTGGTCGCTGGCTCGAGACCAAGCCGCGCCTCATGGGATGGCTCGATCGCCGCGTCAACAAGGGACGTCGGGTGCGGACCTATTCGCTGCCCTGGTTTCTCGCGCTCTATGTCGTGGGCGGTCTCCGGGGCCTGCGCCGCCGCTCGCGCCGCCACGCCATTGAGACGGCGCATCGCGACGAATGGCTCAAGGCTGCCACCGCGGCGGTCCGCACCAATTACCAGCTCGGCGTCGAGATCCTGCAATGCCGCCGGCTGGTCAAGGGCTATTCCGATACCCACAGCCGCGGCCTGTCGAAGTTCGATAGGACGCTGGCCGCGATCACGCTGGTTGCGCAGCGCGAGGACGCCGCCGACTGGGCGCGCCGCCTGCGGGAGGCGGCGCTGAAGGACGGCCCGGGCAAGCAGCTCGACGGCGTGATCCAGACCATCAAGAGCTTCGCCTCATGAGATTGACCTTAGCGCCGGATTGCCGTTCAAGCTGACGCGGTCAGAATCGGGCTGCTTGACTGCGCTTCCCGGTGCGCTAAGCGGGGCCGACGACCTTCGGAATACCTCGAACCCGGACCCCTGGTCACGCAATGCCGGCAGCACTGAAAGAGAACATCGTTCCCCTCGGGCAGATCGAGACCCGGCTCTGGCTGCAGCTGCTGTCGCTGCACGGTGACATCTTCGCGTCGCTGAACGCGCTCCTGATCTCGGAGTTCGGCTTGTCGCTGGCGAAGTTCGACGTGCTGGCCCAACTCGACCGCGACAGGAACGGCCTCGCGCTCGGGCAGTTGTCGCAGAACCTGAAGGTTTCCGGCGGCAACGTCTCGGGTTTGGTGCAGCGTCTCCTTGCCGACGATCTCATCAGCAAGGAGATGTCCAGCGAGGACCGCCGGTCCTTCATCGTCCGCCTCACGCCGAAGGGCGAAGCCCTGTTCAGGAAGGCCGCCGACATGCACAAGAGGCATCTCAGCCAAAGGCTCGAGACCATTTCGGCCGGCGAACTGGACACCGCGCTGTCGGTGCTGCGGTCTCTTTCGGCAAAAATTCGTACCCAGAGCAAGAAGCAAAGTCGCAAGAAATAATGGCGAAAGAATCCAAGAGCAGGTGGAAATCCGGTCCGCCGCGATCAAGGGACCAGCTGCAAGCCTACATCCCCTATCTGTTCAATCGGCTGGCCAATCGCTGGAACCTCGACCAGAACCGCGATCTCAGCGAGCACGGCATCAACAACGTCGTATTTCGAACACTGTCGATCCTATTCATCTACAAGACTCTCACCGTCAACGAAGTCGCCGTTCTCGCCGTGACCGAGCAATCGACCGCCAGCAGGATGGTCGAGTCGATGGTGTCCTCGGGTCTCGTCAAGCGCGAGATCGCCGAGGACGACCAGCGCCGCCGGGTGGTGGCGCTGACGCCGGACGGCGAGGCTCTGCTGCGCAAGATCTGGCCCATCATGGAAAAGAACTATGAGCGGCTGACCGCCGGCATCGATCCGGACGAGATCGAAATCTGCGCGCGGGTGCTCGCCAGGATGGTCGAAAACATCAAGCAGAACCAGATCTGATCCATCAGGGGCCGAGACCGACCAGGCTGGTGCCGCCGCAGACATACAGCACCTGTCCGGTCACGAAATCCGAGCGCTCGTCGAGGAAGAATTCGACCGCATGCGCCACGTCCTCGCGCGCACCGAGCCGGCCGACCGGGACGTTGCGCGCCATTCGCTCCTGCCGCTCGGAATCCTTGGGGATGATGCCCCAGAAATTGTCGGTCAGGATCGGGCCCGGCGCGACGACGTTCACGGTAATGCCGCTGGACGCCAGCTCCAGCGCCCATGTCCGCGCCATGCCGTGCACACCGGCCTTGGTGGCGGAATAGGCCGAGCGGGTCACGGCGCCCATCGCCGCGCGCGAGCTGACGAACACGATGCGGCCGAAACGGCGCGAGATCATGCCATCCAGAGCGGCCTGGGTCAGAAGCATCGGTGCGCCGAGATGCAGCTGCGCAAGCTCCAGGATGTCTTCGGGCTTTGCATCCGGCAACAGGTTCGGCAGGATGATGCCGGCATTGTGCACGAGGCAGTCGATCGCGTGGTTGGCGCCGATCTCCTGCGCGATGGCCCGCGCCTCCTCAAGGCTGGTCAGGTCCGCGCAATAGGCCGCGAGCAGATCGTGCGTCCAGCCCGGCTTCTTCAGCCCCACCGAGACGACGCGCTGTCCCTTGTCGACCAGCCTCTTCGCCAGCGCTTCGCCGATCCCGGAATTTCCCCCGGTGATGAGTGTGGTGCGGGTCTGGCTCATGATCGCTGTCCTACGGGCTTTTCGGGTCAGACCTGCCGCCGCTTCATCTCGCGGAGATCGAAGAACGCGCCATCCTGCATCAGCCTGGCGACGAGATCCTTCAAGCTGCCGCGCTGGATCTTCTCGGTTGCGGTGAGCGGCAGCCGCTCGACGAAGCAGATCCAGCCGGGCGCCTTGTAATAGGCCATCTGCTCCAGGCTCCAGCGCACGATGGCCTCGGCCAGCGCGCGGTCGGCGCCGGCCTGCTCGGCGATGATGACGGCTGCGACCTCGTCGCCGCGCACCTGATCCGGGGTCGCCGCAATTGCGGCCTGCCGGATCGCGGGATGACGATTGAGGACGGATTCGACCTCGACCGCGGCGATGTTCTCGCCGGAGCGGCGGATGACGTTCTTCTTGCGGTCGACGAAATGCAGGTCGCCATCCGCATCGCGCGAGACGATATCGCCGGTGTGCAGCCAGCCTCCGGCCCAGGCCTCCGCCGTGGCCTCGGGGTTCTTGAGGTATTCCCGGAAGAAGCCATAGCGCGGGTCCGCGCCTGCCCGCCGCACCAGGAGCTCGCCCGGCGTTTGCCCTGGCGTATCGACGCCTCGATCATCGACGATGCGAGTCTCGATCTCCTGGGCCGGACGCCCGAAGCAGCTGGTGCCGACTTTGCGCGGCTCAAGGTTGGCGGCGATCACGCCGCCACTGCCGGTCTCGGTCATCGCCCAGGCCTCGATCAGCGGGAAGCCGAAGCGCGCCTCGAAGGGGGCATGAAGCAGCTTGTCGACGCCGGCGCCGAACCCGAAGCGCACATTGTGCTGCCGGTCCTGTTCCGACGGCACGGCGCTCATCAGCATGGACGGCATGACGCCGAGATAGTGCAGGCACGTGGCGCGGCTCTCCCTCACCGAGGCCCACCAGCTGCGCGGGTGAAATCGATCGAGCATGGTCAGGCTGCCACCGACCGAGACCATCGCCATCAGCGAGACCGCCATGGCGTTCATGTGGAACAGCGGCAGCGGCGTGATCATGCGCTCGCCATCTGGCTTCAGGTCGATCAGCCCGCCGGCGTCGCGATACCAGTTTCCGCTGTGCAGGAAATATTCGTTGGTGAGAACGCAGCCTTTCGGTTGCCCCGTCGTGCCGGACGTGTAGAGCAGCGCGCATTCGGTCGAACCGTCGGCCGGACGCCGCGGCCGTGCACCGTCATAAGGCGCGGGAATGTCGCTGTCGTCGGTGACGACTGGGATCGGCCGGCCCGCCTGGCGCGCCGCCGTGGCCACCTCGGCGCAGCGCTCGGCGAGAACGAAGGCGGCATTCATCTCGGAATGGGAGATGATGTATTCGAGCTCGCTCATGCGCAGATCGGGGTTAATCGGCACCACGGAAACGCCAAGCGCGTTCAGCGCAAACCACAGCTCGATGAACACCGGCCGGTTCTGGAGCAGAAGCCCGACCCTGTGTCCTTCGCCATATCCGCGGTCCGCGAACGCCTGCCGCCGGGCCTCGATCCGCGCGAGCATCGCGCGGTAGGAGAGCTCGCCGGCTGCGATGCCGTAAATGCCGGCGGTCTCCGGCAACACGTTGAGGAAGCCGGCCTCGCCGCGGCGCAGCGCGGTCTCGCGAAAGCGGGCGTAGACTGTGGTCGCAGCGGTCAAGATACACTCACATGAAGAGCTGGATGTTGCCGAACGGCGCGTCGAAATTGACGAGATCGACGCGCTTGAGCTTGATCTTCAGGCCGTCGCCGACCTGCACGAGATCGTGCGATGCCCACCCCGAATAGCGCTCCAGCAGGTCGCCGCGTGTCTCGGTGTAGATGTAGGATGTGCGCGCCCTGAACACGCCGGCCGCAGCATCGCAGGCGATGATACGTGGCGCCTGGAGCAGATGGTGGCAGCGGCTCTTCGGCTTCTGGCTGAAGGTGCGTTCCCCGGCGAGGCGTTCGACCCGTACCTTGAGCAGCAGCAGATCCTCGTACATCAGGGAAGGCTGGAGTACCGGATCCTGCTGCTGCCATTCGAGCGGCATCCAATAGCGTCCTTCGGGATGAAACAGATCGAGCCAGCTCTGCCACTGCATGGTGTCGAGCAGCTCGGCCTCCCGATAGATGAAATCCGTGACGGCTTTCTCGTCGATCATTCCGCGGCCTCGGGATGCTGGTCCATGTCCATGGTCATGAATTTAGCCCAGGCGTGAAACTGGTTGCGCATCTGCCGCTCGGACGTTCCGTTGATGACGGCGGTGACATCAGGCTGTTCGTCGGGCTCGTAGAGGCGGCGCAGATTGATCCACTGATTGCCGTTGGACTTGAGGCCTTCCTGCGCCCGTTCGTACATCTCGAGGTCGTCGTGCCCGACGATCGAGGTCGGCGCGTTGATGAAGCGGTTGTACATCAGGGCACGCTCGTAGAGCTTGTCGGGCGCGCCGACCAGGCGATAGACCCAGCTCTCGACCAGCGTCCTGTCGACCGCGATCGGGATGAAATTGCGGAGGATCTGGACCGCGCCCTTGACCATGACGTTCGGGAAATAGACGGTGTTGTGCCTGATATCGCCGAGGATCTCGTGAGCCCGCGTCTCGCCATAGGCCGCGACCATCTGCTCGAGATAGCCGTCGACGTCGGAATAGTTCGAATGGATCGAATTGGCGACTCCGGTGTGGCCATGGCCGTTGGGCCAGATCCTGATGCCGCTCTGCTCGTAGAATTCGTATGGGCTCATGAACGGGCCGTAGAGCTGCACCGCCATCGGCGTCTCCGTGGAATCGCCCTGCTCGCGTTTCCAGACCTTGACCGCGGTACCCGCCGAGCTCTCGTGCGCGACCATGGGATGGCAGGTGTCGGTCTGGTTCTCGACCAGCATCTTCCAATTGCAGGTGTGCATATAGCGGATCGGCGCGGCCAGAACCTCGAGCTTGCCCTGTGGCGAGCGGTCGATCATGTTGTCGATGGTTGAAAGGCTCGGACCGAAATAGTCCTCGAAGGACACGCCGGTCTCGCTCAGCCGCGCGAAGATGAAGTCGCGATGGATCGCGACGTTCTTGATCCTCGACAGGCCTTCATTCGCCTGAGTGTCGCCGAAACCGGTGCTCTCATAGCCCTTCTTCAACGGGATCGCGAGCAGCGAGCCGTCGGTCCTAAACGACCATGCGTGATAGGGGCAGCGAAAGAACTTTCCGACATTGCCGCACGGCTCAGAGGCGATCTTGACGCCCTTGTGCGGACAACGGTTGTAGAAGACATGAATGGACCCGTCGGTATGGCGGCTGGCCATCACCGGCTGCCGGCCTATATTGGCGGTGATGAAATCGCCGGGCTTCGCCAACTGGCTCGCATGGCCGACATAGACCCAGCTGTTGGGGAACAGATGCGCCATCTCGAGCTCGAAGATCTCAGGATCAACGTAGACGTCGCGATGCACCTCCGCCTCGCGCACCAGCGCTGCGATCGACCGCGCATTTCCAGCGTATCCAGCCATGACGTTCCTGTCCTCGTCCTAGAGATCCAGCACCAGCCGTTCCGATTTTGCGCGCGACACACAGATCTGCATGACCTTGTTGGACGCCTTCTCGGCGTCGCTCAGGATGACATCGCGATGATCGGGAACGCCTGCGATCACGCCGCACTGGCAGATGCCGCAATCGCCGCGCCGGCAGTCGAAGAGAACCTCGTGCCCCGCCGCTTCCAGCGCCTCGATGATGCTGCGATCGGCTGCGACCGTGATGATCTCGCCCGTCGATCTGAGCTCCACCTCGAACGAACGGTTCGGCGCGCCCGGCAGCTCGGCCTTGAAGAGCTCGTCGTGGATGCGATCAGCGGCAAAGCCCCTGGCGAGAGCTGCGGCCTTCACCGCTTCGATCATGCCTGCGGGACCGCAGACATAGACATGGGCGTTCGCAGGCGAGCCGTGCAGTGCGGCGGCGATGTCCAGGCACGAAGCGTCATTGTCGTAATGGACGGACAGGGTGCTCGCGCACACCGTTTCCAGTTGCGGCAGGAACGCCAGCAGACCCGGCGCCCGTCCGGCGTAGTGAAGATGGTGGGCAACGCCCCTCGCCTTGAGCTCGGCCGCCATGGACAGGATCGGCGTGATGCCGATGCCACCGGCGAACAGCAGCGTAGGCGCATCGTCCTCATGCAGCGGGAAATTGTTGACGGGCGCCGAAGCCGTCACGACATCGCCGATCTCGAGCGCATGCATGAAGGCCGAGCCGCCGGTCGACGTCCGCTCGCGCAGAACGCCGAGCGCAAGGACTCCCTCAGGCAGGCCCGGCAGGGCCATCAGCGAGTAAGGCCGGTCTCCCCCGCTTGGCAGCGACACGCGGATATGCGCACCCGCCTGCCATCGCGGAACCGCACCGCCTTCCACGCCGAACAGAAGGCTTCGGATCGTCGGCGTCTCCGCCGCGACCGATTGCACCTTGAGCCTCAGCGGATGCGTGTCCATTGGCCGGGTCTTGCAATATATGAATTTGCATATTTTTAGACATATAATAATTTGGATGTCAATCGCTCGCTCGGGTCGACACGCGTTGGGCCCAACCCGAGTCCTGGCGCCGGCCGCCCCTATTCGATCGGCGCCGGCCGCACCAGCTGGAAGAGCTCACGAGGCCTCGCATACCAGCCCGAGCCGTGCATGCGGGCAATGAGGTCGAGGCTGACCGTATCGATATGGCCTCGGCGCGCGTCGATCACGAACTGCTCGGCCACGTGAGCGCAGACGATTTCGCCGATCACGGCGATTTGCCGGGGTCCTGTCTCCTGAACCGAGAGCGAGCGACATTCGAACGCAACCGGACATCCCTTGATGAGCGGAGGCGAAATCATCTGCGCGGGGAGCGTCTCCAGCCCCGCAATCTCGATCTCGTCGATCTCGGAGGGAGCATCGACCGCCGTCGCGTTCATGGCTTCGGCCATCTGGTGCGGGACCAGATGGACGGCGAACTCACCCATCTCGACGATATTCTGCGCCGTGTCCTTCAAGCCTCGCTGCGGATGACGCAGCAAGCCGAGCACGACCGTCGGCGGCTCATGCCCGAGAACGTTGAAGAAGCTGAAGGGCGCCGCATTGGCGATCCCGTCCCGGGACCTCGTCGTCACCCACGCGATGGGCCGCGGCGTAACGGTCGCGGTAAGGATCTTGTAGCGGATATCCGCCGGAAGCTGACCCATATCGAAGAGCATCGGTCCCTCAATTGCGGCGCGAACGGAGCTGACGGTTGAGAAGTTGCGCCCCGCAGCCAAATGCGAGACGTTTTATTTGGTCATAGACATATGACGAGGTCAAATAAGCGCGCAACGGCATCAGCCGCTGTCGTGATGCCCTGCTGCCGAACTTCACCGCCCTGTCCGCACCGATCTTCGACCAAGCCGGATTCATGATCGCGGCCATCACGATACGAGTCTCTTATCTAAATGGTGCGATGATGCTCGATAGATGACAGATCAGGCATTATTCCGAGCCCCGGGTCTTGGTCCAATTCAACGGTGCCTTCCCTCACATTGAGGACCGGGCCGCAAAACAGATCGCGCAATGGATTGTCGTTGGCATCGACTTCCAGCCAGCCATCACCTCCGATAGCGGCGAGGAGATGCGCGGATGCAAGCAAGCCGAGGCCTCCACCGAGATAGTGCGGGCAAAACGTCTTGCCCACCTTCAGAATGTCGCGCGCCAGTGGGGCGCAGACACTGAGGCCGCCCCATTTTGCAATATCGGGCTGAACCACGCCGAGCACGCCTTCGGCCAGAACCTCCTTGAAGCCTTCGGCGCTCGAAATGTTTTCGCCGGCGGCAATCGGCATCTTCGCTGCGGCGCGCAGTCTGCGCCATTCCTCGCGCGGTCGATCGGCGCGAATCGGCTCTTCCAGCCAGCGCAGATCGAACTCGGCAAGCCGCGGCAGCATCTCCATCGCCTGCGTGACTGACCAGCCCTGATTGGCATCGGTGGCAAGCATGCCGGCGCCGACGATCTGACGCAGCGTGGCCAAATTGGCGAGATCGGTCTCGGCGCCGAAGCCAACCTTCAGCTTCAGCGCGCGATGGCCGCGCTTGAGCGCGGCCTCCGCCGTCTGCGCGGCTCCGCCGGGATTGATGCCGCTGGCATAGACCTTGATCTTGCGCGACTGACCGCCGAGAAGCTGCCACAACGGCAAGCGCCGGCGGCGCGCCGAGAGGTCCCACAGCGCGAGATCGATGCCCGAAATCGCCTGCGCGAACGGACCGGGTTCACCGCATTGAAGCGCCAGAACTTCGGTGCCCTTGGTCAGCGCCTCGAAGGCCTGGCCAGGACCGTCGAACTTGCGTCCGACGAGGCCGGGGGCGAGCACCTCGTTGATGAGCCGGGCGCGATGCTCCGCGCCCGGCGCTGGAAAATTGGACCAGGCCTCACCCCATCCCTCGACGCCGTCCTCGTCGACAGCGCGAACGAAGACGGCGGGACGGTTGAGCATCTTGCCGAACGACGTCACCACCGGCGTCGCCAACGGATAGCGATAGCAGAACGCCTCGATCGAGCGGATGGTGAAGCTGTCAGTCATGTTTGCGGATCCTGCGATCGGGATGAACCACGCAGAGCCACTATCTCAATAGGCGCGCGCGAAGTCACCTTCCTGCTTGATGTCAGTGAACACCGGAAAGCGCGCCTTCCACGGCGTGCCCTTGGCCGTGGTCAGCTTGTTGAGCCGCTCCAGCACGCCGAGGCCGTCCTTGCGCAGGCTCGCCGACACCGCCGCGCGGTCCGGAAAGTTCTTCAGGACGGCATCGAGCCAGATCGTGCGGCCGGCGAGGAAGCCGCCCGCTCCCGCCGCATAGGCGAAGTCGAGGACGCGCTCGAACTTTTCCGGCGCAGCGCCGCCCGACAACAGCACCCACGGGATGCTGCGCTCGCGGCAGATATCGCCGATCGCATCGAACTGCTTCTGTGCGGCCTTCGCTTCCGCGCTGCCGTCGCGGGCCGGCAGGCTGCCCGCCGCAAGCGGGCTCTCCAGCTTGAGGAGATCGACGCCGTATTCGGGCTTGGCAAACTCGCGCACGCTGTCGATGACGAGGCCCGGGAGCTTGCCCGGCGATTCCACGTAGTCGGCGGTGTGATTGGCGCTGCCGAGGAACGGGTAGACCAGCAGCTCGAGGACATAGGGAATGTCGTGACGGGCGCAGTCCTCGCCGATCTCGCGCACGAAACGCTTCTGATGCTCGTTCACCGCGGCATCGGCATCCGGCCGGTACCAGGCCAGCACCTTGACGGCGTCGCCGCCCATGGCGCGGATCTTCTCCACGCTCCAATTGGTGATCGCGCGAGACTTGCGGCCGCCCGCGGTTTCCTCGACGCGGTGCTCCTCGAGAGTCATGATCAGGCCGCAGCGCGGCGGCAAGAGGTCGATCGCGGCGGGCACGGCAAAGTTCGGGTCGAACAGCATCGAGCTGCAATGCGGCGCGAGATTTTCGACAAGGAGGCGCTTGGCCGCCGTGACATCGGAATATTCGACCTGATCCCGCGTGATGCCCTTTGCCTTGGCGATGGCGTCGAACAGTGGCGGCCGCTGGTCCAGCGCGACCATGCGAAAGTGGCCATCCGCGTCAGCCAGCCGTGCCAGGCCGCGGTTCTTTCCAATCGTTCTCATGGCTTCGTCCTCATGAATGCAAGACACTCGTTGATATCGGGGATTCCGTTGCGGCCACCGGCGTGGCGGCATTTCATGGCGGCTGTCGCCGCCGAAAACGCCATGGCGGCGCGCACATCGAGGCCGCCGCCGATCGCAAGCGCATAGGCGCCGTGAAAGACGTCGCCGGCGCCCGTGGTGTCGACGACCTCGACGGCATAGGCCGCCTGCCGATGCGACTGGCCGTTCTCGTACCAGCTCACGCCTCCTTCGCCGCGCGTGACGGCGATGACCCGGCAGCCGAAGCGCGCGAGCGCCGCGAGAGAGTCATCCTTGGCCGAGCCGGCAAAAGATGTGAGCGCGGGCTCCGAGAAGATCGCGTGGTCGGTCAGCGGCAGCAGCCGCTCGAACACCTCGGCGTCGGCCATGTCGCCGTCGAGCACGGTCGGAATGCCGCGCGCGCGGGCCTCGCTAAACAGCGTCGCTGCGCCCTCGACCCAGCGCGGATCGGCCAGCACGGAGGATGCGCGCGCGACGGCTTCGAGCGGAAGCCAATCCGCGGCTTCCGGAAAGAGCCCGCGGAAATTGACGATCTGCCGCTCACCAGAACTGTCGACGATGATCCCGGAGACGGACGAGCGGCCGTCGGGAAACAGCCGAAAATTCTCGACATCGACGCCTTCGATCGTGAAGGCCGATTTCATCTCATGGCCGGCGGCGTCATTCCCCGCGCGCCCCCAGAACGCGACGGACGCGCCGAGCCTTGCTATCGCGACCGACGCGTTGGCAGCCATGCCGCCGCCAAGCGTGCCGTAACCAGCAGCCTTGACCTTCTCGCTTCTACCCGCGAACAGACGATCGACGCGCCAGACCTGGTCGAGCGCCGACAGACCCAGGCAGATCACGTGCACGGTCCTCGCCTTTGACGCCACGTCCGCCAGCGCTGAGAG
This sequence comes from Bradyrhizobium sp. DN3, assembly GCF_041357655.1. NCBI lineage: Bacteria > Pseudomonadati > Pseudomonadota > Alphaproteobacteria > Hyphomicrobiales > Nitrobacteraceae > Bradyrhizobium > Bradyrhizobium sp. DN3. The sequence continues at coordinate 113,730 of NZ_JAULLN010000013.1, forward strand.
ATCACCGATGTGCGCGGATGCACTCACCGCAGGACCTGTCCGTTGGCCGCATCGAACAAATGCGTCTTGCCCGCTAGCGGACGAAGGCTGAGACGATCGCCAACCTTCGGCCGCAGCGATGGATCGACCCGCGCGATCGCGGAGGCGCCGGCGAGATCGAAATGGATCAGCGTATCCGAGCCGAGCGGTTCGACCAGCTTGACATTGATGGCAAGTCCGTCGACGGCATCCGCGGCCACGGCGAAATGTTCAGGGCGGACGCCGAGCACGGCGTTGCCGGCCTGACGCAGGCGGCCTGCGGCCTCGCTGTCCAGCGGCACTGCCGTTCCGCCTTGCGAAAGGAGCGCACGCTCCTGGCGCCACTCGACCGGAAAGAAATTCATGGCGGGCGAACCGATGAAGCCGGCGACGAACTGGTTGGCGGGACGCTCGTAGACCGTCTCCGGCGTGTCGTATTGCTGGATCGTGCCGCTCTGGAGCACAACGATCCGGTCGGCCATGGTCATGGCTTCGATCTGGTCGTGCGTGACGAAGACCATGGTGGTCTTCAACTCCTGCGACAGTGCCTTGATCTCGGCCCGCACCTGCCCGCGCAGCTTTGCGTCGAGATTAGACAGCGGCTCGTCGAACAGGAACGCCTTGGGATTGCGCACGATGGCGCGGCCCATGGCGACGCGCTGACGCTGGCCACCCGACAGCTCCTTCGGCTTGCGGTCGAGATAAGGCTCGATGTGCAACAACGCCGCGGCACGCTTGACGCGCGCGTCGATCTCCGCCTTCGGCACGCCACGCAACTCCAGCGCAAACGACATGTTGTCGTAGACCTTCATGTGCGGATAGAGCGCGTAATCTTGGAACACCATCGCGATGTCGCGCTGCGCGGCCTGCACGCCGTTGACGCGCTTGTCGCCGATATAGAGGTCTCCCGACGAAATCGGCTCGAGCCCGGCGATGATGCGCAGCAAGGTCGACTTGCCGCAGCCCGACGGGCCGACGAAGACGACGAATTCATGGTCCGCGATCTCCAGGTTGAGATCGGGGATCACGGTGAAATTGCCGTAGCGCTTGACGAGATTGCGGATCGATATCGAGGCCATGATCGCTCAGTCCAGCGCCAGAACCGGCTTGATCAGCTCGCCCTTGGCGAAGCGGGCGAAATTCTCGGGCAGAGCCGAGAGGCCGAACTCGCCATCGACGAGGACGCGGTATTCGTCCTTGTACTTGCGCAGCAACTCAACATTCGGCTCGAAATCCGAGACCGGGAAGTAGAAGGTCCGGATCATGTAGAAATCCTTGCGCCGAAACACCTTGCCTTCCTCGATGGTCCAGGGCGCGGCGTTCTCGCCGACCAGCACCAGCGCGCCGCGCGGCAGCACCAGCTCGATGCCGAGGTTGCGCGCCGCATGCGCGCCGGAGCACTCCATGATGAGGGCAAAGCGCCTGGAGGTATCGCCGACGGCGTGCGCCTTCGCGCCGAAGGATTGCGCGATCTTGAGGCGCGCGGCATTGGGATCAGCGACATAGACGTCGTCGTAGCCGAGTGCGCGGAGCGCCAGCACGACGCCGAGGCCGACGGGCCCTGCCCCCATCACGAGAACCGGTCCGGCTTCGGCCGGCGGCACCACACGGCCGACGAAGCGCACGGCGTGGCCGGACGTGCCGATGGTGTCGAGCAGCAGCGGCGCAAGGCTGTCCTCGATATCATCGGGCACCGGCAGCAGGCAGTTTTCCGGCACCGGCACATATTCGGCATAGCCGCCCGGCCTGTTCCAGCCGATCAGGCTGGAGACTTCCAGGCACATCTGGGTATCGCCGCGCATGCAGGCCGCGCAGTGATCGCAGTGCAAGGGGATATAGACCGCGCAGCGGCGGCCGTGCAGGCGATGACCGGGCTGCTCGACGACGCCAAAGATCTCGTGGCCCGCGGTGAACTCGGCGCCCTTGTGCCAGAGCTTGAAGTCCGAACCGCACAGCGCGGTGCGCGAGACGCGCACGAGCACCTCGCCGGTGCCGACGTCGGGCATCGCCACACGCTCGATGGTGATGCGGTCGTTGCCGTGGAAGACCGCGGCCTGCATGATCGAATTGGGACGGGGTGACATATTCATCACATAACTAACCTTTCACCGCACCGAGCGTCAGCCCGGACACCAGCCAGCGCTGCACGAGAGCTGCCAGCACCAGCGGCGGCAACGCGATCAACGTCGCCGCGGCCATCAGCGCGCCCCATTGCGTCGAGCCTTCGCCAATGAAGTTGAAGGCCGCCGCGATCAGCGTCTTGGTGTCGCCGTTGGAGAGCACCAGCGCAAACAGGAAGTAGTTCCACGAGAACACGAAGGCGAGGATCGCCGCGACGGCGACGCCGGATGCCACCAGTGGCAGCGCGATGCGCCAGAGGATACGCGTGACGCTGCATCCATCCACCTGCGCCGCCTCGAACACGCTGCGCGGGATGCCGTCGAACGACGGCAGCAGGACCCAGATCACGATCGGCAACGTGATGACCGCGTGGCTCAGGATCAGCGCGGTGTAGGAGCCGATCATGCCGACCTGCCGGAACATGACGTACCATGGCAGCAGAAACAGCGTGCCGGGCGCCATGCGGGCGGCCAGCGTCAGGATCGCCGGCCACGAAATCCGGGTCCAGGAGACCGCGAAGGCGGCGGGGATTCCGAACAGCAGCCCAAGCCCGGTCGAGCCGACGGTGACGATGAGGCTGTTGAGCGCATAGCTCAGGAACGGCGTGGTCTTGGTCAGCTCGACATAGTTGTCCAAGGTCGGCGTGAAGATCAGCGTCGGCGGATAGGCCGTCACCTCGAAGGACGGCTTGAATGAAGACAGCACCATCCAGACCGTTGGCGCCATAATGATGATCCCGGCAAGCACGAGCTGCACCAGGTTGAGCCAGCGGATCCAGCGATCGGTATTGGCAGCGTCTGTCATGGCGTCACCAGGCGACTGCGCCGCGCAGGCGGTTGAAGGCGAGCACCGCGCCGAACACGATCGCCGTCAGCGTCAGCATCAAGGCGCTGGCATAGCCGATGTTGAAGAATTCGAAGCCGACCCGGAAGCCGTAGATATTGAGCGTATTCGACGCGTTCCCCGGACCGCCCTGGGTGGTGATGTAGATGATGTCGAAAAAGCGCAGGAGATCGACGCTGCGCAGGATCGCCGCGGTGACGATGGTGGGCAGCAGGAGCGGCAGTGTGATGCGCTGAAAGGTCCTGAACGGGGATGCGCCGTCGATCTGAGCGGCCTCGTAGACGCTCGGCGGCAGCGATTGCAATCCACCCAACACGATCAAGGCGACGTAAGGCGTCCACTGCCAGCTGTCGATCAGAGCAACCGTCGGAATGACCAGCGATGGCGAGGCCAACCACTCCGACGGCGGCAGACCGAACGATTGCAGGATGTAGTTGGCCGCCCCCAGCGAGGGATCGAGGATCACCAGCCACATCATGCCGGCCACCACCGGCGGCATCATGAACGGCGAGATGAACAGCGAGCGCACGATGCCCGGCAGGCGCTTGGCGTGAAACAGCACCAGCGCGAGCCAGACGCCGAAGACGAGCTGCAGCACCAGCGACAGCACATAGAGCGCGATGGTGACCCACAGCCCGTGCCAGAACTCGTAGTCGGAGACCAGCTTGGAATAATTGGCAAGGCCCGCGAAGGACTGCTTGCCGGTCGAGGAGAAATTCTGGAAGCCGAGCCAGACCGTATAGACGACAGGAAACGCGATCATCGCGACCGTGAAGATCACGGCCGGCGCCGAAAGCGCCGACATTTCCAGCTTCTGCCGATCCTGCGTGAGTGTCGCAGCCGCATCAGACATGCGTGCGCTTCCTTGAGAATGAGGAGGCGCCGGCTGGCCGCAAGCCAGCCGGCGCTGAGCGTTACTTCTGTGCGATCAGCGCATCCAGTGCCTTGTCGGCATCCGCGCAGGCCTGGTCGATCGGCTTCTGCTTCAGGATAAGATCCTGCACCGCCTGGCCGATGAACTCGCGCGATTCCGGGTTCGCAACGATGGGATAGCCGACTTCGGACGAGCCCTTGGTGGCGAGCACGTCGAGCGCGGCCTGCCATTCCTTGCGGACCGGCTCCTCGTCGATCCACTTGCGATAGTCCGGATCCTTGGCGACGGACGGACGCGGCGGGGCAATGCCCTGGAGCGCCATCTTCTTCTGCACCTCGGGGCTGGTCGCCCATTGCACGAAGTACCAGGCCGCCTCCGGCTGCTTGCTGTGCGAGGACACCGCCATGCCCCAGCCGATCGTGGTCGGCACCTGGCCGGCCTCGCCTGCCGGGAACGGCAACAGGCCGGTGTCCTTCAGGCGCGCACCGCCTTCCATCACCGTGCGCAATTCATTCGAGGATTCGAACGCCATCGCGGCGCGCCCGCCGCGATAGAGCGCGGAAATCTGCTGGAAGCTGTAGTTGACGACGCCGGGCGGTCCGAAGTCGCGCAGCAGCCGGCTATAGGTGTCGAGCGCCTCCTTGCCCTTGGCCGAGCAGAGGTTGGACTTGCCGCCGGCAATGTAGCTGCCGCCGATATTGTGCAGCATGTTGCTGAAGGTGTAGGCGACCGCGGGCTTGAGACCGCGCGAGACGAACGGCGTCACCGCACTGTCGCAGGTCTTGATCTTCGCGGCGGCTGCTTCGACCTCCTTGATGGTCTTCGGCGCCTCAAGGCCGCACTTCTTGAAGATGTCGGTGCGGTAATAGAAGATCGGACCCTCGATGTTCATCGGCATGCTGGTCAGCTTGCCGCCGAAAGTCGCGGCCTTCAGCAGCGCCTGGCTCAGCCCTGCCGGATTGTATTCCTTGGCCACCTCGTTCTTGGCCATCGCGGTGAGATCGCCGTACCAGCCGGCGGCGGCGAACTGCTCGCCCTCGCGCGAGGGCAGCGTCATGAACACATCGACCTCGTCGCTGTTCGCATTCATGACGGTGACCAGGCGCTGGCGCATCTGCTGCTCCTGATAGCCGTCGACCTTCAGGGTCATGCCGGTCAGCTTCTCGAAATCGGCCTTGTAGGTCAGCAGCGCCTGCGCGACCGGATTGTTGTTGGCGAGAAAGGTGACGGTCTTGCCCTTGAACTTCATCCAGTCGAAATCGGCCGCGTGCGCCTGCGCACTGGCCGCCGCGATCGCGAGAACGGGCAACGCGACATGGGTCGCGAGCATCCTAGCCTTCATCGAACTCTCCTCCCGGCTGGCCGCCTTAAGCTGGCGGACCTTTTTGAACACGTTTGAGCACCACTTGAAAACGGTTACAATCTAGACCTCACATCCACGGTGTCAAGCGATGGACAGGCGTCACAATCTGCGGCAGATTTGCATCATCTTCGTGACTTCACGGCTCACCACGCAGGATGTAACGTTACATTCATGAGACTGACCAACGCCAAGTCCGTGAAACAGGGCATCCGCGCCGTGGCGGCCCGCGCCGGCGTGTCGACGGCGTCGGTCTCGCGCGCTCTCAACAATCCCGATGCGGTGAGCCCATCCCTGCGTGCGCGCATCGAACAGGCCATCGACGCGCTCGGTTACATCCCGCATGCGCCGGCGCGCATCCTGTCGTCGCGGCGCTCGCGCACCCTCGGCGCGATCGTGCCGACGATCGACAACACGATGTTCGCGCGCGGCATCGCCTCGCTCCAGCAATATCTCTCCTCGGTCGGGTACATGCTGTTTCTCACCACGAGCGGATATGATCTCGATGTCGAATTGCAGCAGGCGCGCAACCTGATCAGCCGCGGTGTCGACGGCCTCGTGCTGCGCGGCGATTGCCATCACGACGGATTGCGCAAACTGCTGGCCGACAACGCGGTGCCGTTCATCAATGTCGGCATCTACCAGCCCGACCGGCCCTACCCTTGCGTCGGCACCGACAACGAGGCAGCCGCCCATCGCGCCGCCGCGCACGTCATCGAGCTCGGCCATCGCCGCATCGGGATCGTCTCGGCACTCCAGCGCAACAACGACCGCGCCAGCGCTCGCGTCGCCGGCTTTCGCCGTGCGCTGGCCGAGAACGGGCTCGAGCTTCCGCCGCAATGGCATGTCGAGGTGCCCTATACGCTGGACGACGCACGCGAGGCGGCGCGCTATCTCCTCAACCTCAAAGACCGTCCGACGGCCGTGGTGTGCGGCAACGACGTCATCGCCTATGGCGTGCTGCTCGAGGCGGAGCGCGACGGGTTCTCCGTGCCGCGCGATCTTTCGGTGGTTGGCTTCGACGACCTCGACTGGAGTCGCCATTTGCGGCCGAGCTTGACCACGATCCACGTCCCGACCGCAGAAACCTGGCAGCGCGCCGGAGAATATCTGGTGCGCAGCCTCGCCGGCGAGCAGACCATCATGCATCGCGAGATCGACTTCTCGCTGGTGGTCCGCGAATCGACGGCTCCGCCTCCGAAATCCCTGAAGTGAGACACTCCCGATGAATTCGAATTTCTCCCTCGCAACCGGCTTTCATGCCGTCGTGATCGGCGGCGCCGGCGACATTGGCGCGGCGATCAGCAACCAGTTTTGCGATCTCGGCGCCACAGTGACTGCGACGGGCGCGAACGAGGCGGATCTTGCCCGCACCCTGCTCAAGCCACGCACCGGGCTCACGCTCGCGACGCTGGATGTCACCGATGATGCTGCCGTCACGTCCTTCGCGCGGCAGCACACGCGCGTCGACGCGCTGGTCAACTGCGCCGGCATTCTCGCGCGCGACAAGGAATTCGAGATCGAGACTTTCATGAAGGTGCTCGACGTCAATCTCACCGGTACGTTCCGGACCTGCATGGCGTTCCACCCGCGGCTCGCGGAGACGAAGGGCTCGATCGTCAACATCGCCTCGATGAATGCGACGTTGGCGCTGCCACGGATTCCCGCCTATTGCGCCAGCAAGGGCGGCGTCGTGATGCTGACCAAGGCGCTGGCTTTGAAGTGGGCCGACGAAGGCATCCGCGTCAATGCGGTGGCGCCCGGCTATATCGAAACGGCGATCAATGCCGCCGGCCGCACCGACCGTGCCCATTATCAGCGCATTGCCGACCGGACCGCGTTCAAGCGCTGGGGACAGCCGGAGGATATCGCCGGAGCCGTCGCCTTCCTGTGCATGCCGGCTTCACAATATGCGACCGGCACAGTGGTCGCGGTGGACGGAGGATTCCTCGCGGGATGAACCTGCACCCGCGACCTGTTGCACCGCGAAACCATTTGCGCCGCAACATCCAAAATGAGACTGCCCGTCAAGCCGAACGAGGCGTCCGCGCATGCACCGCATGCGACTTCGGCTAGCCTCCCCGTCAAATCCGCGAGCCCTTCGAGCTGCGGGCGCAGCGCCGGTCCGGCGTGGCGACAAATCGACGACACAGGGAGGAGCACAATGTCGAAATGCAGTGTGGGGCTGCTGGCGCTGAGCAGCCTGTTTCTTTCAGGCGCCGCGATCGCGCAGGAAAAGATCAAGGTGGGGGTGACCGCAACGCTCGAAGGCACCTACACGGTGCTCGGCGAGGACGGCATGCGCGGCCATCAGACCGCCCTCAATGTGCTCGGCAAGAAGGTCGGCGACAAGGAACTCGAATTCATCGTCGCCTCGACCGACGCAACGCCCGACTCCGCCGTGCGCGCCGTGCGCAAGCTGATCGAGCAAGACAAGGTGCAGATCCTGCTCTCACCGCTCTCCGGTGACGAGGGCATCGCGGTGAAGAATTTTGCGAAGACCCACCCCGAGCTGACCTTCATCAATGCGGCCTCCGGCGCCCAGGAAACGACCTATGTCGATCCGGCCCCGAACTTCTTCCGCTACAACATGGACGGCGCGCAGTGGCAGGTCGGCCTCGGCAAATACGCCTATGAGGAAAAGAAGTATCGCAAGATCGCAACCGTCGGCGAGGACTACTCCTTTATCTACACCCAGGTGTTCGGGCTGGTGCTCGAGTTCTGCGGCATGGGCGGACAGGTGACCAACCGGCAATGGGTGCCGCTCGGAACGAAGGATTTCGCCTCCGTCATCGCCGCCCTGCCCGACGACGTCGACGCCATCTATCTCGGGCTTGGCGGCGCGGATGCCGTCAACTTCCTCAACCAGTACCAGCAGGCCGGCGGCAAGGCACATCTGATGGGCGGTTCCATCATGATCGACCAGACCATCCTGTCGTCGAAGGGCAACGCAAAGAATGCGCTGATCGGCACCATCGCGGCGAGCGGCCAGGCCGATACCTGGGAGGATCCGGGCTGGCAGAAGTTCGTGAAGGCCTATCAGGACGCCTTCCCGCCCAACAAGCGCTTCCCAAGCCCGTCGCTGCTCGCGACCAACTATTATGGCTCAACCATGGCGCTGATCCTCGCGCTGCGTCAGGTCAATGGCGATCTCTCCAACAACCAGGCGAAGTTCAAGGAAGCGCTGGCGAAGATCGAGCTCGATGCGCCGAACGGCAAGATCAAACTCGACCCCAACCGCCAGGCGATCGGCACCAACTTCGTCACCGAAGTCGTCGATGACGGCAAAGGCGCGCTGTTCAGCAAGGTCGTGAAGGTGATCCCGAACGTGAACCAGACGCTCGGCTATGATCCGGCCGTGTTCTCCAAGATCGGGTTGCCGGGCCGCACAGTACCGGAATGTAAGAAGTACTGACGCATCACGCCTGCGCAGGCGGAGAGCGACTTGCTGACGCGGTCGCTCTCCGCTCTTGCAATCTCGTCGGCGTTGTTGAACGCTGGCCGAAAAGACAAGAACATTCGGGAGGGGAAGGCATGAGCCGTGCGCTCGCCGTCTTCCACGGCCGGTTCGGCCGGGCGACGGTTTATCAGTTGAACCGCCCTTTCAATATTCACGCCCATCGTGAAGGTCATCTGATCTTCCATGTCGGCGGCATGCCGGCATGCATCGATGTCTCCAACGGGCATTATGATCTCACCGAATCCTCCGTGGTCGCCGTCAATCCATGGGAGCCGCATAACTTCCTGCCGGCCGATCTCGACGGCGGCGCGATCTTCTTCGTGCTGTACGTCAATGCCGAATGGTTTGCGCCGGATGCATCCGGCTCCGACCGCATGCGTTTCGGCCGCACCCAATTCAGGCGCACGCCTGCACTCGACAAGCACATCAGGCGGACCGCCGCGCTCGTGTGCGGCGCACCATCGCTTTCCAGCCTCGATTCCGAGCTGCGGCGGCTGATCGACATCTGCTACGACGAAAGCTGGCAGCAAGCTGAGATCGCGCGCGATCCGCGCGCCAATGGCGCCGTGACCGATTTCCGTGTGCGCAAATGCATCAGGCTGATGTCGGAGAGTCCCGGGGCCGAGATGGAGCTCGATACGATCGCGCGGGAATCCGGTCTGTCTCGGCCGCATTTCTACCGGCTGTTCCGGGTCCAGACGGGCGTCACGCCGAACCTCTATCTCAACACGCTGATCATGGAACAGGCGCTCGAAGCGCTGGTGGCAAGCGAGGCGCCGATAGCCGATATCGGCTTCGATCTCGGCTTCTCCTCGCAAAGCGGCTTCACCCGCTTCTTCGCCGCCAATGTCGGGATGGCTCCGACCGATTATCGTCGCGCGGCCAAGGTTTTGCGCGCCTGACCTCTGCGCGAAAAGATACTCACGATCAAACGTCCTCCTCGCAGCCCGGCTAGGATGTGGGCAACACGATCCCGCTAGAGGATTGCGAGTCCAGGGAGGACGTTCGCCCATGGTGAGGTACGCAGCCGCTGCGAGGCTGTCTGACCTACACTCGATGAGCCTTCGGCGTGCCGCCTGGGCGAACGGGCGGCGCACATGAGCCGCTTTGTCGAACGCCATCCCGCCTGGGCGCTGATCGCAATCATTGCCATTGCCCTCGGGCTCTGGCTGATCTTCGCGGTCTGGCCGCCGGGCCTCGAAGAGGCCATCGGCCGCAAGCGTGTCTTCCTCAACGCCGTCTTCAACGGCATCACGCTCGGAGGGCTCTACTTCCTCGTCGCCAGCGGGTTCACGCTGATCTTCGGCCTGATGCGCAACGTCAACCTCGCGCACGGTTCGCTCTATCTGTTCGGTGGTTATGTCGGCTACGCCATCAGCGCCTCGACCGGCTCCTGGATCCTCAGCTTCATCGTCGCCTTCATCCTGACCGCCCTAGTCGGCGTTCTGCTCCAGCTGATCGTGTTCCGCCGGATGGAGGGACAGGATCTCAGGCAGACCATGGTGACGATCGGGCTTTCGATCGTATTTGCCGATCTGATGCTATGGGCTTGCGGCGGCGACTTCTATCAGATCCAGACGCCGAATTGGCTGATCGGTCCGGTGGAGCTGCCGCTGATCACCGCGATCAAATCCTCGGGCGAGCCGGTCTATCTCAGATATCCGCTGGTGCGGCTCGTGATCTTCGCCGCTTCCGTGATCATCGGCGTGGCCATGTGGCTCGCGCTCAACCGCACCCGGATCGGCATGATCATCCGCGCCGGCGTCGATGATCGCGATATCCTGGCCGCGACCGGCGTGCGCATCCAGTTCGTCTTCGTGCTGGTGTTCGCCTTCGGCGCGGGACTTGCCGGCATCGCCGGCGTCGTCGGCGGCACCTTCCAGTCATTGTCGCCCGGCGAGGACATCCGCTTTCTGCTGGCTTCCCTCGTCGTCGTGATCGTCGGCGGCATGGGTTCGATCCCCGGCGCCGCGCTCGGCGCGCTGATCATCGGCCTCGCCGAACAGCTCGGCTCGGTCTACATCCCGACCTACGCCATCGTCGTGACCTTCCTGATCATGGTGCTGGTGCTGGCGATCCGGCCGCAAGGCCTATTGGCGAGGCGCTGAGATGTCGCTCGCCCACGATGCCCGCGTTGCCGTACGCCCCGCCACGATGGCGCAGCGCCCGGCACGGACATGGCCGGAGGTCAACAATCCCGCGGCCTGGATCGTCGCAGTAATTCTCCTGATCATGCCGCTGATCGCCAACGGCTTCTTCCTGATCGAGATCTTCGCCTCCACCTTGATCCTCGGCACCATGGCGCTGAGCCTGATGTTCCTCGCCGGCTATGGTGGCATGGTCAGCCTGATGCAGCTCACCATCGCAGGCTTCGCGGCCTACATGGTCGCCGTGTTCGGCGTCAGCGGCAATGCCAATATCAGCCTGGGCTGGCCGTGGTGGCTCGCGGTCCCGATGGCGCTGGCGCTGGCGACCGCCTTCGGAACGCTCGGCGGCGCGCTCGCGGTCCGCACCGAGGGCATCTACACCATCATGATCACGCTCGCGATCGGCGCTGCCTTCTACTATTTCACCAACCAGAACTGGGCGATCTTCAACGGCCATACCGGCATCAACACCGTGGCCACTCCGCACTTCTGGGGCGTGAACTGGCGCGCCGATATCCCCTTCTATTACGTCGTGCTCGCGGTCGCCGCGCTCTGCTATTTCGCGGTCGAATATCTCTCGCGCGCTCCCTTCGGCCTTGCCCTTCAGGGGGTGCGTGACAATCCGCGGCGCATGGCTGCGCTCGGCTTCAACGTCAATGCGCACCGCGTCGCGGCCTACGCCTTCGCCTCCTTCGTGGCCGCGCTGGCCGGCGTGCTCCAGGTCTGGAATTACCGGCAGATCTCGCCGGGCTCGGTCAGCGTCGGCGCCTGCATCGACGTGCTGATCATCGCCGTCGTTGGCGGCATCACGCGCCCGATCGGGCCTTTCATCGGCGCGCTGATCTTCGTGCTGCTGCGCACCTTCGCACTCGACTTCCTGGTCCGGCTTGGGCTCGATGGCAACCGCTTCCGCCTGCTGATCGGGCTCGGCTTCCTCGCCATCGTATTTTGGTCCTCGGACGGCGTCATCGGCCTATGGCAGCGCTGGCGCAACCGTCAGCGCCGCAGCGTGGACCGCTCCGGCGGAGGGCACCGCCATGGATAGCGTCGCCCAGCGCCTCTCCGCCGTCGGTGCCGGCGCTGCGCTGGAGCTGCGCGGCGTGACGCGCCTGTTCGGCGCGCTGGCAGCGCTGACCGACGTCACCATCACCGTGCGTCCGGGCGAGCGGCGCGCGGTGCTCGGTTCGAACGGCGCCGGCAAGACCACGCTGTTCAACTGCATCACCGGCGACTTCCCGCCCTCCTCCGGCACCATCCGCTTCTTCGGCGAGGACGTCACGCACTTCCCGCCCTATGAACGCATCCGGCGCGGGCTGCGGCGGACCTATCAGATCTCGGCGCTGTTCCCCGGCCTCACCGTGCAGGACAACGTCTATCTCGCTTGCCGCGGCGTCTCGCGCGGACGCTTCTCGTTCCTGCGTCCGGGACAGAACGATGCCCTGATGCATGCGGCGGACAATCTCGTGCAGGCCGTGCATCTGGCCGCCGTGAAGGACCAGCGCGTGGCCGAGCTCGCGCATGGCCAGCAGCGCCAGCTCGAGATCGCGCTCGCGCTCGCGGGCGCGCCGCGCTTCGTCCTGTTCGACGAGCCGGCCGCCGGCCTGTCGCCGACCGAACGGGCCGAGCTGATCGAGATCCTGACCTCGCTGCCGGCGCATATCGGCTACATCATCATCGAGCACGACATGGACGTCGCCTTACGCGTCGTCGAAAGCGTCACGATGATGCACAACGGCCGCATCTTCAAGGAAGGCCTGCCGCAGGAGATCCAGTCCGATCCCGAGGTGCAGGAGCTCTATCTCGGAGGCGGCCATGAATGAGGTCCGCCGCAGCAAGGCCGCGCTCGAGGTCCGCGGCCTCGATGTCTACTACGGTCACTCCCACGCGCTGCAAGGCGTCGATCTCACGCTGGAGAGCGGCGTGTTCTCCGTCGTCGGCCGCAATGGCATGGGCAAGACCACGTTGTGCAAGGCAATCATGGGGCTGGTGGGCGTGAGCGGCGGATCGATCCGCGTTCGCGGCGAGGATGTCACACGGCGGCCGCCGGCTCAGATCGCCCGACTTGGCGTCGGCTATGTGCCGCAGGGACGCCGTCTGTGGCGCTCGCTCAGCGTCGATGAGCATTTGCGGCTCGCTGGCGGCATGCGCTCGGGCGCCTGGACCGTCGAGCGCATCTACGACAGCTTCCCGCGCCTCGCCGAACGCAGGGATCACGGCGGCGGCCAGCTCTCCGGCGGCGAGCAGCAGATGCTGGCGATCTCGCGCGCACTGCTCACCAATCCGCATCTCCTCATCATGGACGAGCCGACCGAAGGCCTCGCGCCCGTCATCGTGGCGCAGGTCGAGGAGATGCTGCTGCGGTTAGGAGAGGACGGCGACATGTCCGTGCTCGTGATCGAGCAGAATATCGGCGTCGCCACCGCGATCTCGCGCAACGTTGCGATCATGGTCAACGGCCGCATCAACCGCATCATCGACTCCGCCCGCCTCGCCGCCGACCGCGAGCTCCAGCAGCGCCTGCTCGGCGTCGGGCTCCACGCCGAGCTCGAGCCGGATGTCGACGTCGGCACGTCCGCTGACGATCCCAAGCCGGCACCGCCGCCACGCCGCGACGGACCGATCCGCATTTACATCTCCAACCCGACGCTCCCGACCCGATGGTCGCAACCGGTGCCGATCGCCCGCATCGAGGCCGCAGCGCGTACGCTCTCGACGCAAGTCGCGCGGCTCGACGAGACGGCGCGGCGCAAGCGCGAGCCGGTCGCGGCGCAGGCCTCCGGCCCACCTATGGTGCTGGTCGTCGGCACGCTCGACACCAAGGGCCAGGAGCTGCGCTTCATCCGCGACATCATCGCGGAAAGCGGCCTGCGCACACGGCTGGTCGATGTTTCGACCAGCGGGAAGCACTCCAGCTGCGATGTCTCCGCGCAGGAGATCGCCCTCAACCACGGCCGCGGCGGCTCCGCTGTGTTCAGTCCCGATCGCGGGGCCGCCGTGACCGCGATGGCTGATGCCTTCGCCAACTGGCTGCGGCGCCAGGGCAATGTCGCCGGCGTGATCTCGGCCGGCGGCTCCGGCGCGGCGTCGCTCGTCGCCCCGAGCATGCGCGCGCTTCCCGTCGGCGTGCCCAAGCTGATCATCTCCTCCATCGCCTCTGGCGATGTCGGGCCCTATGTCGGCCCCGCCGACATCACGATGATGTACTCGGTCACCGACGTGCAGGGGCTGAACTCGATCTCGCGCGCGGTGCTGGCCAACGGTGCCAATGCGCTCGTCGGCATGGTCAAGGCGCGACTCGATACGCGCGCCGCAACGGCGCGCGAGACCGGCGGCCTGCCCTCGGTCGGTATCACCATGTTCGGCGTCACCACGCCGGCGGTGCAGAAGATCGCAGCGGAGCTGCGCGACGATTTCGAATGTCTCGTCTTCCATGCCACCGGGGTCGGCGGTCGCTCCATGGAGAAGCTCGTCGACTCCGGGCAGCTCGCCGGGGTCATCGACCTCACAACCACCGAGATCTGCGATCTGCTCATGGGCGGCGTGTTTCCCGCGACCGACGACCGCTTTGGCGCCATCATCCGCAGCCGCCTGCCCTATGTCGGCTCGGTCGGCGCGCTCGACATGGTCAATTTCGGCGCGCCCGAGACCATTCCCGAACGTTACCGCGGCCGCAAGTTTCACGTCCACAATCCGCAAGTGACGTTGATGCGGACGACCGCCGAAGAGAACGAGCGCATGGGCCGCTGGATCGGCGAGCGGCTCAACCAGATGGACGGTCCCGTACGTTTCTTCCTGCCCGAGGGCGGCGTGTCCGCACTCGATGCGCGCGGCCAGCCATTCTGGGATCCGGACGCCGACTCCGCGCTGTTCCGCACGTTGGAGCGCACGGTGCGGCAGACCGGCAACCGCCAGCTCATTCGCGTGCCGAAGAACATCAACGATCCCGAGTTCGTCGCCGCCATTGTCGGTGCGTTCCGGACCCTGTTCGGCCGCGCCGGGGCGCGCCGAAGAGTAGCGAGGTGACCGATGGCGAGGTTTGAACGCGCAGCGCTCCTGAAGACGTTTCGCGACATGGCAAGGCGCGGTGAGCCGATCGTCGGCGGCGGCGCCGGCACCGGTCTGTCAGCCAAGTGCGAGGAAGCCGGCGGCGTCGATCTCATCGTCATCTACAATTCGGGCCGCTACCGCATGGCCGGCCGCGGCTCGCTCGCGGGTCTGATGGCTTACGGCGATGCCAACGCCATCGTGCTCGAAATGGCGAACGAAGTGCTGCCCGTGGTCGCGAGAACGCCGGTGCTGGCGGGCGTCAATGGCACCGATCCATTCCGCGACATGGACGTGTTTCTCGACCAGTTGAAGGCGCTCGGGTTTGCCGGGGTCCAGAACTTTCCGACGGTCGGCCTGATCGACGGCACGTTTCGCGCCAATCTCGAAGAGACCGGCATGTCCTATGCGCTGGAGATCGACATGATCGCCAAGGCGCACGACAAGGACATGCTGACCACCCCCTACGTGTTCAGCGAGAAGGAGGCCGCCGCGATGGCGATCGCCGGCGCCGACATCATCGTCTGTCACATGGGCCTGACGACCGGCGGCTCCATCGGTGCGCAGACCGCGCTGAAGCTCAAGGACTGTCCCGCGCAGATCGACACCTGGGCGTCCGCTGCGCTCAGCGTCAATCCGGACATCCTGGTGCTGGCGCATGGCGGCCCGATCGCGGATCCCGCCGACGCCGATTTCATCATGAGGAATACCCGCCATTGCCACGGCTTCTACGGCGCCTCCTCGATGGAGCGACTGCCCGTGGAGCGGGCGCTGACGGAACAGGTGCGTCAATTCAAGGCGATCGGCGCGCGGTAACGCCGAAGGTACGAAGGAGGGAAAGATGTCAGGGATATTGATCGGTGAATTGATCCTCTGGCTGATCGTCGCGATCGTCGTGATCGTGGTTGGCGTCTATATCGTGAACTGGCTCTACCACCGCTCCTCCAAAGAGATTTCGTTCGTCCGCACCGGCTTCCTCGGCGAACGCGTGGTGATCAATGGCGGCGCCTTCGTGCTGCCGTTCATCCACGACTACACGCCCGTCAACATGAACGTGCTGCCGATGGGCATCGTCCGCTCCAGGCAGGACGCCGTGATCACCCGCGACCGTATGCGCGTCGACATCGAGGCCGACTTCTACGTCCGGGTGCAGCCGACCCGCGAAGCGGTCTCGATTGCGGCTGCGACGCTCGGCCGCCGCACCATGGAGCCCGAGCAGCTCCATGCGCTGCTGGCCGGCAAGTTCATCTCCGCGATCCGCTCGGTCGCCTCCGAAATGACCATGGAGGAGATGCACGAGCGGCGCGGCGACTATGTCGCACGCGTCAAGACCAATGCCGCCGAGGCCCTCGCCCAGAACGGCCTCGAGCTTGAATCGGTCGCGATCACCGACCTCGACCAGACCGACCTGGAGTTCTTCAATCCCTCGAACCGGTTCGACGCCGAAGGCCTGACCCGCCTGATGGAGGATATCGAGGCGAAACGAAAGCTACGCAACGACATCGAGCAGGACTCGATGATCAAGATCCGCTCCCGCAATCTGGAAGCCGAGCGGCAGGCGCTCGAGATCGAGCGCGAGAGCGAGACCGCACGCCTGGAGCAGGAACGCGACATCGAGATGCGCCGCGCACTCCAGCGCACCGAAGTTGCCCGCGAACGCGCGCTGCGCGAGACCGAGGCGGAACAGGCGCAGATTTCCGCCCGCGAGGCCATCGAGCGCGCCCGCATCGCCAATGACCAGGCGATCGCCGAGGCCCGCATCGCCTCCGAGCGCGAGACCCGGCAGAAGGAGATCGAACGGACCCGCACCATCGAGGAGAAGGAGCTGCTGGCACGCGAAGAGATCGAGAAGACCCGGATCGCCAACCAGCGCTCGATCGACACCAGCCGCATCGCTTCGGAGCGCGAAGTCCGCCAGCGCGAGATCGAGCGGATGCGCACGGTCGAGGAAGCCGAGATCGCCGCGCGTGAAGCGATCGAGAAGGCGCGGATCCAGCAGGACCGCGTCGTCACCGATGCCCGCATCGCCAACGAGGAAGAGACGAGGCGCCGCGAAATCGAGCGCACGCGTGCCGTGGACGAGGCCGAGATCGCCGCGCGCGAGGCGACGGAAAAGGCCCGCATCGCCCAGACCATGACGGTCAATGTCGAGCGCATCTCCTCGGACGAACGCACCCGCGCGCTCGAGATCCAGCAGGTGCGCACCATCCAGGAGGCCGAGATCGAAGCCCAACGCGCTGTCGAGGCCGCCCGCATCGCCCGCGAGCGGACGCTCGCCGCCGAGCGCATCGCCGCCGAACAGAATACGCGACAACTCGAAATCGAGCGCAACCAGGCGCTGGACGTCGCCGGCATCGCCGCCCGCGAGACCACGGAAGCGACGCGGATCGCGCAGGAGGAGCGTGTGCGCTCGCTGGAGATCGCCCGCAACCGCGCCGTCGAGGAAGCCGATATCGCCTCGCGCGAGGCGATCGAGGCGGCCCGCATCGCCCAGGAGAAGGCGGTTGCGGCCGAGCGCATCCAGGCCGAGCGCGAAACCCGCGCGCTGGAGATCGAACGGACCGGCGTCTTGGAAGCGGCCGAGCTGAACCGGCGCGACGCCGTCGAACGCCAACGCATCACGGTCGATCTGGCGCTCGAGGCCGAACGCATCAATTCCTCCAAGAAGCGCGAGGTGCTCAATATCGAACAGAAGAAGGCGATCGAGATCGCCGATGAGGACCGCGTCATCGCGCTGTCGACCAAGAAGTCCGAGCGGATCGACGCCGACCGCCAGGTCCGTCAGGCCGAGATCGTCGCGCGCAAGGAGGTCGAGACCACCGACGTCGCGCGCGAGCAGGCGCTGGAAGCCGCCCGCATCGAGCGGCGGCGCGCCATCGAGCAGCTCGAGGTCGCTCGCGTGCAATCCTTGCAGGAAGCCGAAATCGCCTCCCGCGAGGAAGTGGAGCGCGCCCGCATCGCGTCGGATCGCGGCCTGGATGAGGCCCGCATCGGCCGCGAGCGCGAGCTGCGCAAGCTCGAAGTCAATCGCGAAAAGGACGTCGAGACGGTGCTGATGGAGAAGGCCATCGCAATTCATCAGAAGTCGCTGGAGGAGTCAGCGGCTCGCGCTGCCGCCGAGGAAGCGCGGATGCGGGCGACTGAAGCCGCCGAGCGCGTGGTCACCGCGCGCGAAAGCGAAATTGCAAAACGCCGCAAGACCGTCGAAGTGCTGCTCGCCGAGAAGCAGGCCGAGGAGACGCGCATCGCGGCCGAGGCCGAGCGCGTGCGCGCCGCGGTCGAGGCCGAGGCGCAGCGCATGCTCAACGAGGCCGAGAACGTGCTCACCGACCAGGCGCGCTACTCGCTGTTCCGCCGCAAGCTGCTCGACCGCATCGAGGGCATCGTGCGTGAGAGCGTCAAGCCGATGGAGAAGATCGAGGGCATCCGCATCCTCCAGGTCGACGGCCTCAACGGCAACGGACACGGAAATGGCAATGGCGGCCGCAGCGCCACCGACGAGGTGATCGATTCGGCACTGCGCTACCGCGTCCAGGCGCCGCTGATCGACTCGATCTTGTCGGACATCGGCGTCGAGGGCGGCAGTCTTGCAAAGATGCCGGGCCTGATCCGCGAGGCCCGCGACATGCAGGGCATCAAGGATTCCGCGCGCAAGAGCGGTGGCGGCGACAAGCCGGCGACCTCCCCGCCTGCGGCCGAGGGCGGCGAGCCGCCGGCCGAGCGTGGGCCGCGAAAGAAGAGCTGAGGTCCGAACCATGGCCCGCGTCTACGTCTCAACCGTCGTCAACGCCCGCAACGACCGCGTCTGGGCGCGGGTGCGCGATTTCAACGGTCTGCCGAACTGGCATCCGGCCATTGCCGAAAGCCGGATCGAGGGCGGCGAGCCCGCCGACAAGATCGGCTGCGTCAGGGATTTCCGCCTGCGCAATGGCGACCGCATCCGCGAGAAGCTCTTGGGCCTCTCCGACTACGACATGTTCTGCACCTACTCGATCCTGGAATCCCCAATGGGTGTGGAGAACTACGTCGCGACCCTGCGGCTGACGCCCGTCACCGACGGCGACCAGACCTTCATGGAATGGACCGCCGAGTTCGACTGCGCGCCGGAGCGCGAGACCGAGCTCGTCAGCAACATCGGCGGCGGCGTGTTCCAGGGCGGCTTCGATGCCCTGAAGCGCGTGTTCGGAGGTTAGCCGTGCCGCATATCGTCAAAAGCACGATCCTGGACGCACCGACCGATGCGGTGTGGACCGTGCTGCGCGATTTCAACGGGCACGACCGCTGGCATCCGGCGGTTGCGACCTCATCGATCGAGCGCGCGCAATCCGCCGACAAGATCGGCTGCGTCAGGCGCTTCAAGCTCAAGGACGGCTCCGAGCTGCGCGAACAGTTGCTGGCTCTTTCCGACCTCGAACAGACCTTCAGCTATTGCCTGCTCGATACCCCGATCCCGATGTTCAATTACGTCGCCCATGTCCGCCTGCTGCCGGTGACCGATGGTGACCGGACCTTTTGGCACTGGGAATCGCGCTTCACCACGAAGGCCGAGGACAAGGACCGCGTCACCCACATGGTCGCGGAAGACATCTACCAGGTGGGATTCGAGGCGATCCGCCGCCATCTGAAGGAGGCCGCCTAGCCATGGCTGTGACCGTAAAGACCTTTGCCAGCGCCGGCGAAGCGGCCGGGGCAATATCCTCGGATCGCAGCGCGCGCTATCTCGGCGGCGGCACGCTGGTGATGCGGGCGCTCAACGAGGGCGACGTCTCGATTTCGACCGTCGTCCGCGCCAGCGACCAGGCGCTGACCCGGATCGATGCGTCCGGACCGCGCATCACGCTGGGCGCCGGCGTCACGTTCGCGAGAATTCTCGGCGAACGCGACCTCGCTTTCCTGCACGCGCCCGCCCGTTCGATCGGAGGCCCTGCCGTGCGCAACATGGGCACTGTCGGCGGAAATCTGTTCGCGCCAAACCCCTATGGCGATTTCACCGTGGCGCTGCTGGCGCTCGACGCCATGGTCGCGGTGCAAGGCGGCTTCGGCGCCCGCGACATCGCGATCGAGGAGTTCCTGCAATCGCGCGAGCGGCAATCCGGCGCGCTGGTGCTCTCGGTCTCATGCAGCCGGCCGGCCAGCACTGCGGCCTTTCGCTACCGCAAGGTTGCCCGCATCAAGCCGAAAGGCGGCTCAGTCATCACGCTGGCCGCACATCTGCCGGTCAGCGGCGGGCGCATTGCCGGTGCTCGCATTGCGCTGGGTTCGATGGCGCCGACCCAGATCCGCGCCAAGGCTGCGGAGCGTGCCCTCGAAGGACGCACGCTCGATGCCGCGAACATCAATGCAGCCGCCTCTGCCGCAGTCGAAGGAACATCGCCCGCCGACAACGCGCTCGGCAGCGCCTGGTATCGCCGCGAGATCGTCGGCGTCCATCTCCGCCGTTTGCTGTCCGGCCAGGAATAGACTGGGATCACCATGTCCAAGACGCCTCTGCAATTTCGTCACAACGGCCGCGACGTCGCCATCTTCGTCGATGGCGGCACCAACCTGCTGGTCGCCCTGCGCGAGCTGATCGGCGACATGACCCCGAAATTCGGCTGCGGCCAAGGCGGCTGCGGCACCTGCAGCGTGCTGATCGACGGAGCACTCCACCTCTCCTGTCTGACGCTCGCTGAGACCGTCGCCGGCCGCTCCGTCGAAACGCTCGACGGCCTCAAACAGGGCCCGAACCTGCACCCGCTCCAGCGCGCCTTCGCCGACAATTTTGCCGCCCAGTGCGGCTATTGCACGCCGGGCATGCTGATGGCCGCAAAGGCGCTGCTCGACCGCAATCCCTCCCCGAGCCGGGCTGACGTGATCGAGGCGATCTCCGGCAACATCTGCCGCTGCACCGGCTACGAGCCGATCATCAATGCCATCCTCGCCGCCGCAGGCGGCCGGGCCAGCGCCTGAGGTCAGACCATGCTGGAACTACGCAAGGACATCTTCGCCGACGAGCGCGACGACAATCTCAAGGAGATCGGCAAGGGCACGCAGCGCCAGGACATGCTCGGTCACATCACGGGCACGTCGAGCTATTTTGGCGATCATAAGCTCCAGGGCATGCTGAACCTGAAGGTCGTGCGCTCGACCCAGGCCCATGCAAGGCTGCGCCGCATCGATACCACGGACGCAGAACGCTCGGCCGGCGTGCGCCGGATCATTCGCGGCGCAGACGTGCCGGTCAATCTCAACACGCTGCTGAGCCTGATCAATTTCGGCAAGGATGACGAGCCGTCGCTGGCCGTCGACAAGGTCCGCTACAAGGGCGAGCCGATCCTCGCCATCGTCGCCGACAGCGAGCGGGAGGCTTTCGAGGCCATCGCAAAGGTCAGGATCGACTACGAGCCGCTGCCGACCGTGTTCGACGTCGAGGATGCGCTGAAACCGGGCGCGCCCGTCGTCAACGAGACCTATCCGAAGAACGCCTTCATCTATCACGACGTCTACGATCACCAGCGCCTGCGGTTCGGCGATGCCGATGCGGCGCTCGCGAGCGCCGACCACGTGCTCGAACAGCGCTACCAGATGTCGCCGATCGAGCACGCGCCGACCGAGACCAATGGCGCGATTGCGGCGCCCGACACCAACGGCCGCTACGTCGTCTACACCTCGACCCAGGCGCTGTTCTTCTCGGTCGACACCTGCGCCAAGATTTTGGACGTGCCGTCCAACACCTTCCACTTCATCGGCGGCACCGTCGGCGGCGGCTTCGGCGGCAAGGTGGATACCTTGACCGAGCCGCTCGCCATTCTCGGCGCCATGTTGACCGGGCGTCCCGTGCGCTACGTGTTCGGTCGCGAGGAAGAGATGCAATACGGCCCGCCCCGCGGCGCCGAGCGCATCTACATCAAGGACGGCGTCATGCGCGACGGCCGCATCGTCGCGCGCAAGATCCGTGCCTATTTCGACAGCGGCGCCTATACGCGCCTCTCCAGCTACGCCGCGGTGAAGTGCGCCGCGCATCTGCCGGGTCCCTACACCATCCCGAACGTTTATGGCGACGTCTACTGCGTCTTCACCAACCGCACGCCGGCGACTGCCATGCGCGGCTTCGGCGTCACGGCAATGGACTTTGCCATTGAGTGCCAGATGGACAAGCTCGCAAACCTCGTCGGCATGGACCCGATGGAGTTCCGGATTCTGAACGCCTATCGCGACGGCGACATGAAGGCACATCGGCGCGAGGCCAAAAACGCGGCGCTGATCGAATGCGTTCAGGTCGCCGCCGAAAAGGCCAAGTGGCCGATCCGTGACGAGTTCAGGCGCGCCTCCTCCCGCAAGGATGGCGGCGGCAGCCGCGCCGCGATCCCGCCGACGCCGACGGAGCCGCGCGCGCGGCCCGCCGCGCCCGCCCAGCAGCGCACGACCTATGACCGCGCGCCCGTGACCGCGACAAGAGAGCCGCCGCGCGAACCACCTCCGCCAGCACCGCCACCTCCTCCGCCGCGCCCGGCCGCGCCATCGCACGGCGCCACGCGCTTCTCCTCCGTCTTCGGCACCAGGAGGCGCTAATGACCAGGCATCGCGGGCGCGGCATGGCATCGATCAACTATCCCATCGGCATGAACCTCGGCGGCGATCCCAGCCAGGCGCTGGTTCATTCCAATCCCAGCGGAAAGTTCACGGTGGCCCTGTCGTCGATCGATCTCGGTCAGGGCATGAAGTCGGTGACGCGCCAGATCTGCGCCGAGACGCTCGGTGTGCCCGTCGAGGACGTCTATGTCGACACGGCGGACTCCGACACCGGCCCGCATTGCATGGGCTCGTTCGCCTCGCGCGGCACGCATCGCGTCGGCAACGCCGTGATGGCCGCCGCCCGCGAAGCGCGCGGCGTGATGATGGAGGCTGCAGCCGAGGAGTTGGAAGTCAATGCGGCCGACCTCGAGACTGACGGACGCGGCAACATCCACGTCAAAGGCGCGCCGCATCGCTCGATCTCGACCAAGGATGTCGCGATCGCCGCGCAGTTCAAGCAGGGCAAGACCATTTCGGGTCGCGGCATCTTCCTGGTCCCGCTGTCCGACGTCGACCCCGAAACCGGAGAGATGTCACCGGCAACGTGTTATGCCCATGCCTGCCTCGTCGCCGAAGTCGAGGTCGACGACGAGACCGGCGAGGTCGCGATGATCAGGATGGACTCCGCCTATGAGCTCGGCCGCGCGCTCAACCCGCGGCTCGTCGAGCAGCAGCTGGTCGGCGGCGCCTGGATGGGCGTCAGCCACGCGCTCTACGAGACGCCAGAGCCTTACTATCCCGACCCCACTCACGGCCCGCGCGACTTTGTCGAATATCTGATGCCAGGCCCCGGCGATATCTGCCCGCACGATATCGCGGTGCTGGAACGCCCTGCTCCCGATGGTCCCTTCGGCGCCAAGGGCCCCGGCGAGATGTGCGCCAACCCGGTGCTGCCGGCCGTGGCGAATGCGATCTTCAATGCCGTCGGCGTGCGCATCGACGATCTGCCGATCACGCCCGAGAAGGTGCTGCGCGCGATCAAGGCCCAGGGCGGCGCACGGCCGCAGGCGCGGCGCTAGAGGTATCGTCGTGGCGGTTCGCAGCAACATCGTCGGCATCGACAGCCCCGAGGCGCTGGAGAAAGCGCTGCGCGCGGCCTATTACCTCGCCGACGAGGGGCTGGCGACCGCCGCCTATCTTGGCCTCGCCCTTGGCAAGCCGCTTTTGCTGGAAGGAGCGCCGGGCGTCGGCAAGACGGAGGCCGCAAAGGCCATCGCTGCCGTGCTCGGCCGCCGCCTCATCCGCCTGCAATGCTACGAGGGCATCGACGCCTCTGCCGCGCTCTATGAGTGGAACTACCCGCGCCAGATGCTGGCGATCCGCCAGGCCGGCGACGAGAGCATCGACATCTACGGCGAGACGTTCCTGATCGAGCGGCCGATGCTGGCGGCGCTCCGCGCGCCCGATTCCACCGTGCTGCTGATCGACGAAATCGACCGCGCCGACCAGGAGTTCGAGGCCTTCCTGCTCGAATTCCTCTCCGACTTCCAGATCTCGATTCCCGAGCGCGGCACGGTGCGCGCGGCGGAGCGCCCCGTGGTCGTGCTGACATCGAACCGGACCCGCGACCTGCACGAAGCCCTGCGCCGCCGCTGCGTCTATCACTGGATCGACTATCCGACCGCGGAGCGCGAAGCGCGCATCATCATGATGCGCGCCTCCAGCGTTGCCGAGGCCACGGCACGCGCCGTCGTCGCAGCCGTCGAAAGGCTGCGGCGCGAGCCGCTGAGCAAGGCCCCCGGGATCGCCGAAGCCGTGGACTGGGCCGAGGCCGCGACGCTACTTCACAAGGGCGGCGCGCGCTGGCCCGATGCGTTCAAGCGCTCGATCGGCGTCGCGCTGAAGGACGAAGAAGACCTGCATTTCATCTCGCCACGGCTCGACGCCATGCTCGCGGAGGCGACGGTATGAGCACCGATCTGCAGCTTCCGCGCGCCGCACGCGTCTTCGTCGCCTTCGTCCCGCTACTGCGCGCGAACGGCTTTGCCGTGGCACCGGAGCAGACCACGACGTTCCTGGCGGCTATCAAGCTGCTCGGCCCTGATAGCATCGAGGATATCCGACAAGCTGCACTGGCGACGCTGGCGCCGCCGCCCGAACGGCGTGCCACCTTCGACCGGCTGTTCGATCTGCACTTCCGCGGCAGCGAGACGATTGCGCGCGATGATGAGGGCGAGGACGATGAGACGGTCCGGCTCCAGGAAGAGGGCCGCGGCGACGAGGAGCCCCTGCTCTCCGATGAGGCGAGCGAATCCGGCCTCACCGCGACCCGGACCGAGGCCCTGGTCGAGCGCCGCTTTGGAGTGGGTCCGACCATGGACGCGCTACGCCGCCTGGCGCGCGAAGCACCGCGACGTCTGCCGCGACGACGTGGTCACCGGCGCATGCGCACCCGTCGCGGACCGTTTGCCGACCTTCGCCGCACGTTGCGCGATACTGTCCGTAGCGACGGCGAGATCCTGCGGCTCGGTCACCTCAAGCGGCGGCAGCGCCCACGCAAAATATTGCTGCTGATCGACGTGTCCGGCTCGATGAAGAGTCGCACCGAAGAGAACATGAAGCTCGCACATGCGCTGGTGCAGGCGGCGCCCAATGTCGAGGTCTTCACCTTCGGCACGCGGCTGACGCGCGTCACCCGTCCGTTGCGGCTGAAGCGTCGCGAGCAGGCGTTGAACGCGGCCGCCCACCTCGTCAGCGATTGGGACGGCGGCACCCGCATCGGCGACGCACTGCAAGCCTTCCTCGCCGTGCCACGGTTCGGCGGCTATGCGCGCGGCGCCGCCGTAGTGATCGTCTCCGACGGGCTCGAGCGCGGCGAAGGTGACGCACTTCGCGACGCCGTCGCTAAATTGTCGCGGCGGGCCTGGCGCTTGAGCTGGCTGACGCCGCTTGCCACGAGCCCGGCCTTCAGCCCGCAGACGGAAGCGCTCATGGCCATCGAGCGCTTCGTCGATGACCTCGTCGATGGCGGTTCGAGCGCGTCGATCGTCGCGCACATTCTGGCATTGGGACGAAGGAGAGCGGCGTGACCGAAATTATCGACGGCCATCATCACATCTGGCGGCAGGCCGACTTGCCCTGGCTGACCGGTCCGATGCAGCCGCGGATCTTCGGCCCCTATGAACCGATCCGGCGCGACTATCCGATCCAGGAATATCTCGACGACCTCAAGGGCAGCAACGTCACCCGCTCGGTCTATGTGCAGACCAACTGGGCCAACGAGCGCTTCGAGGACGAGGCCGCCTGGGTGCAGCAAACCGCCGACGAACACGGCTGGCCACATGCGATCGTCGCCTACGCCAACTTCGCCGTCGAGGACGTCCGTCCCCAGCTCGATCGCCTCAAGCGCTATCCGCTCGTGCGCGGCGTGCGCATGCAGCTGCATTGGCACGAGAACCCCCTTTACCGCTTTGCGGCCCGCGCCGATCTCTGCGCCGATCCAGTGGTCCGCCGCAACGTCGCGCATCTCGCCGACTATGGCTGGAGCTTTGATTTGCAGGTGTTCACGCCGCAGATGCCAGTGGCAGCGGAGCTGGCCGAAGCTTGTCCCGAGGTGACCTTGATCCTCCAGCATGCCGGCATGCTGGAGGATCTCTCGCCGGCAGGCCGCGCCGCCTGGCGCGCCGGCATGGCGCGGCTCGCGGCCTGCCCGAACGTGGTTTCAAAGCTCTCCGGCCTCGGCACCTTCATCCATCGCAACGATCCCGCGCACATCGCCGCCGTGCTCGCCGATACCGTTGCGATCTTCGGTGCCGAGCGCTGCCTGTTCGGCTCCAATTTCCCGATCGAGAAGTTGTGGACCAGCTATCGCGAGCTCGTCGATGCGTTTCGCGCGGCGGCCGCGCCGTTGAGACCGGCGCAGCAGGACGCGATCTTCAGGACCACCGCGGCGCGCGTTTATCGGCTTTGACAGACAAGAAACAGATGAGGGAGGGCAACGAATGGCGCTGGAGATCAAGATCCTGGACTATGGCGACATCGAGCTGGAATCGAGCTTCCTGGTGCTCGGCCGCGACTGCGGCCGCACGCGCCGCGTCCTCACCCTGGGCTTCCTGATCCTCGGCGGTCCCTATCCGGTCGTGGTCGACACCGGCTATCGCTCCAACCAGATCATGGAAACGCTGGGCATGCGCGGCCTGCAATATCATGAAAACATGATCGAGAACCAGCTTGCCCGCCACGGCGTGCGCATGGGCGACGTCCGCTTCGTCTGCCACACCCACCTGCATATCGATCATGCCGGCAAGGACGATCTGTTTCCAATGAACACGACCGTGGTCCTCAATCGCAGGGAGCTCGAATATTCCGTTTCCGGCCTGATGCATCCGCAATACCCGGCACCCGACATCAAGCACCTGATCGACCGCCTGCACACCAAGAGCGCGCTGCGCTTTCTGGATCTCGAAGTCACCGGCCCGATCGAGTTGATGCCTGGCGTCTATTGCGATGCCGCCAACGCCCATACCGAGGGCTCCATGAACATCATCGTTCACACCGCCGACGGCATCGCCACCATTTGTGGCGACGTGATCTACGACTTCAACGACCAGATCGTCACGCCCTTCAACGAGATCCATGATTGGGAGCCGCGCACCACCGGCAACCACGGCACCAGTAAGCGTGCGGAGAAGGCGGCGATCAAGAAGCTGCTCAGCAATTCGCGCTATCTCCTTCCCGTGCACGATCGCCCCGCCAAGATCGAAGGCGGCAATGTCGTCGGGCGGCTGCACGACCAGGTCCCCGGCCCGATCGTGCAGTCCTTGCCAGCACGCAACTGGTTCCCGGCTTGACGTGACCTGAGGATATCGACCGATGACGCACGTCACCTTGCGCTCCGAATTCGAGACTCTGATCGACCCGTACGCGCCCGTCGCGCAAGTTGGCACCGGCTTCGACTTCACGGAAGGACCGGTCTGGCATCCGGTCGATCACTATCTCCTGTTCTCGGATATGCCGGGCGACGTGCGACGGCGCTGGGATGCGGGGCGCGGTGTCGTGGAGGTCAAGCGTCCCGCGAACAAGTGCAACGGCATGACCTATGATGCCGAGCTCAACCTCGTCGTCTGCGAGCACGCGACGTCGTCGCTGGTTCGCGAGCGGCCGGACGGGCGGCGGGAGGTGCTGGCTTCGCACTTTGGGGGACAGGAGCTCAATAGCCCGAACGATGTCTGCGTCCACTCCTCCGGCGCGATCTATTTCTCCGATCCCTGGTATGGCCGCATGCCGGTCTATGGCGTCGAACGGCCACGCCAGCTCGGCTTTCAGGGCGTCTATCGCCTCGTGCCCGGCGGCGAGCCGAAGCTCGTCGTCGACCGCAACCTGTTCGATCAGCCGAACGGACTGTGCTTCTCGCCGGACGAGAAGCTGCTCTATGTCAACGACACAGTGCAGGCGCTGATCCGCGTCTTTGACGTCGACAGTGACGGCTCACTGTCGAACGCGCGCGTGTTCGCGAGCGGCATCCGCTCCGAGCTCGAGCCGGGCGTGCCCGACGGCATGAAATGCGACCAGCACGGCAATGTCTGGGTCACCGCGCCCGGCGGCGTCTGGGTCTATTCGTCGCGCGGCGAGCTGCTCGGCAAGGTCCGCGTGCCCGAGCTCGTCGCCAACCTCGCCTGGGGCGGTCCAGACTTCCGCACCCTGTATCTGACCTCGACCCATTCGGTCTATGCGATCCCGACCAAGGTCGGCCCGCGGCATGAGCCCTATATGAGCGGCCGGCGAAGCGGCGGCGGCGTGACGCCAAGCTCCGCGCCAGCGGCACCCATCCTCGCCGAGGGCGAGATGCGGCTCGATCCCCAGCGTTGCGCGATGATCATCCAGGATCTCCAGAACGACGTCATCATGGACGGCGGCGCCTTCGCCGAGTCCGGCGCCCCCGGACATGCGCGCCAGCAGCACGTGGTGGACAACGTCCGCCGCCTCGCCGAGGCCGCGCGCGCCCGCGGCGTCGCCATCATCCATGTCTGGTTCATCGTCGAGCCCGGCGCGCCCGGCGTCACGCTGAACGCGCCGCTGTTCGAGGGCCTCGTCGACAGCAAGGCGATGGTGCGCGGAAGCTGGGGGGCGGCGCCAGTGTCCGGCCTCGAGCCGCGGCCCGGCGACTTCGTCGTCGAGAAGATGCGCATGAGCGCGTGGGAGGGCACGCGGCTGGAGACGATCCTGAAAGCGACGGGGCGCGACATGATCATCAATACCGGTGCCTGGACCAACATGTCGGTCGAACACACCGCGCGCACCGGCGCCGACAAGGGCTATTTCATGATCGTGCCCGAGGATTGCTGCTCGACCATGAACGCCGACTGGCACAACGCCTCGATCAACTTTGCCATGCAGAACGTCGCGGTCGTGACCAGGGCGGATACGGTCATCAGGGCCCTGGGATGACGCGCGGTGCCGAAGCTCCTGCACCTCTCCTGCTCTCCCCGCCCCGACTCGGAATCGAGTGCCGGCGCGCTAGCCTTCATTGAGCACTTTCGTCAGGCCCATCCCGATTGGGACATCGACGTCATGGACCTCTGGCGCGAGCGGATGCTTGAGTTCGCTGGCCCCATCCTCGAAGCCAAATACGTGCGCATGAACGGCCATCGCTTCAGCGATCCTCAACGCGACAGTTTTGCCGAGGCCGAGCGCATGGCGCTGCGCTTCTCACTCGCGGATCGCGTGTTGATCTCGACGCCGATGTGGAACTTCGGCATCCCCTACAAGCTGAAGCAGTTCATCGATATCATCGTCCAGCCCGGGCTCACCTTTCGTTTCGATCCGTCGCAGGGATATGTCCCGCTGCTGAAGGATCGGCCGACACTGGTGATCCTCGCCAGCGGCAGCGATTTTTCCACCGGCATGAACCGCGGCCCCATCGATATGGCGACGCCCTATTTGCGGGAAATCCTGCGCTTCATTGGCATCAACGATGTCCGTTTCGTTGCGATCGGGCCGACCATCGGGCCGCGGCAATCGATTGAAGCAGCCCGAGAACGGGCGTTTAAACGCCTCGGCGCCCTGGCTGCGCATTTCTGACGCTGATGCATGACGCGGGGGAACCGTTGCCGCCGCTTCAATGCGGCGGCGGGATCAAGGCGCGCAGGATGCCCGGCTTCCAGGCCTGACGTGCGCTGTCGAAGGCCGCGAAATCATGGTCGAACTGCCAATAGGCCCATGACCAGCCAAGTCTGTCGGCGCTTCTCGCCATGAAAGAGATGTATCGCAAACGACTGTCGGACGGAGCGCGCTCGTATACCCCGAACTCCCCGAGATAGATTGGGCGCTTCTCTCTGTCCGCCCAGAGACTCATCTTCCTGAAATCGGTGGCGGCTTTCGCCTCGTCATCCGGAGTGCCCCAATCCAGGGGACCGATTTTCGAGAAAGTTGCAGACCACGGTGCACCCTGGTGCGTGAATCGTATGGGCGCGTAGTAGTGAAACGTGACAATGAGCTTCCTGTCCTCGGCCGGCAGAGCCAGCTCGTCGACAGGGATATCATCCGTGTTGAGAACGGCGGCAATGACCGGCCGCTCGGGGTTGGTGCGGCGGATGATGCCGAGACACTCGTTGAGCAGTGAATTCCAATTGGTGGACGTCATGTGTCCACCAGGCTCATTCAGAACCTCGAAGACGAGCGTGGGGTACTTCCCGGCATAGCGCTCGGATATCTGCCTCCAGAACGACGTGAGCTTCTCAGTGCATCCGGCAACGTCGCTTTGGCAAATGTGCGTGTCGTGCTCGTCGACGACAGGAATGAGGCCCCTCGCAAGGACCGCCTCGATGACGGCATCAAGCCGCCTCAGCACGATCTCATCCATGACGTTCTCCGGGCTCATGAACTTGAAGCCGAAGAAATTGATCCTGACGTGCGAGAACCCGGCCTTCTTGATCGTCGTCAAATTGTCCAGACGGAACGGCGCGTTCTGGCCGCCTTCCCAGATTCCATCGTAGCCGAGAATATTGATGCCGCGCCCGAGTCTCGGCAGGTCGCGGGAATTGGCCCGCTCGGCTCCGTGGACCGCGGAGAAGAGCGATGCAGCGAAGAGCGCCGTTGCTGCCAGCATGACGCTCCCCGGCCGCCGAGCGCGCATGACGGTCATCTTGCGTCCATTTGCAAGGACCGGAAGTCGGCCTGTGGCATCGGCCTGCAGGTCGCAAAGAAGAATGAGACGAGCAGCACCGACGTGAACATCGTCGAACGGAGGAATGTCGTCTCCGTAAAATTGGTCTGAAAGCTGAGCACGACAAATCCGATGATGAGAGCGCAGTGCGAACGATCGATGGATCTGGTCGAAATCAGATCGAGAATCTTGTTCGAGAACAGAACAACGCTCGCAGCGAAAAGCATGTATCCCAGAAACCCTGTTTCCATCAGGATCGCGATGTAGCCGCTGTGATAATTGTCCAGCACCCAGCCGTGGTTCTGTTCGAAATAATCGTAGATCGACGGGACCGTCCAAAAACCGTTGATCCCGAAGCCGAGCAGCGGCGCATCGTCGAAATGGCTGATGGCGTAGTGCCAGATGAACGTTCGCTCGGTGAAATCGATGGTCGCATCGCCGACATGGATGGCGTCATAGCCCGTCACGTAAAAATAGAGAAACAGGATCCCGGCCAGGATGCACATGACGAACGGCAGGACCGCATAGACCCTCATGCAGCCGACCGACCACATCGAGGTCACGAGCAGTGCACAGGCCGCCAGGGCAACAGCACCGGCACCGCGCGATTCCGACGCGAGGACGCAGGTTGAGGCCAGCAGAAACACGACGAGGAACGTCGGCCACCCCTGCCCCTTCATCTTAAGATAACAGGCAAAAAACATCAGATACGCGCCGACGAAGCCGAGCGTCTGCTTCGATTCATAGACGCCCTGCCATTGACCGCTGTGCATCCAGGTTTGGTCTATCCCGATATCGGGCACAGCAAGCGCACAGAAGGCCGATGCTGCGACCAATATGAACAGGCCAAGGGCCGTGGCCTTCACAATCTCGTCCATCTCGATGCGCGTGATGAGACAGAATGCGCCGAAGGTCGTCATGGCAAGCGCCGCGCTCTTCATGAGCGCTGCCGCGCTCAGGCTCGACCAGAACACCGAAATGACCGCGAAAGTGTAGAATGCGAGCAGCGCAATCAAATCGGGATTGAACTGCAAGCGCAGGCGCGGGCGCACGAATGCACTTGCGTAGATGAGGACGCCCCACATCAGGAGCGCCACAGCCTGTTGCACAAAGCTCAGCTCCGGCGGCAAGAGCGCGGCGTTGAAGATGCCCATCGATGCCACCACATTGATGGTGATCGAGCAGCTGATTGCAATTCTGGCAATCTTCTCAACGCCGACGCTGCGCGTCTCCCAGAACGCGCTCTCGAGTGCCCCGGAATCCACCTCGGTCTGCAGGCTGGCCATGAACCGACCTTCCTTAAGCGCGGTTAATAATTTGATAGCGCGGGTCGATCTCCGGCGCTCCCAGCCTACACGATGCCGGAGTTTAAGAGTTTGGTAACGATAAGAGACCCGGCGCGGCACATTAATGCAAATCTCACCCCGCCGGTGTCTCGCCCGTAACGACCCTGCTATAAAGCGCGGATCGAGCTCGATCGAATTTCACGAATTATCTGGTTTCCTTGGTTGCGCATGAACAAATCCAGCAGCACGTTCGATATCGCCATCGAGCAGTCGTTCGACTTTCTCTCTCCGGAATACGCAGAACTGTTCGACAATTCCGCCGCCACCGCGTTCCAGCACCCACTCTGGCTGCACAGCCTCTACACCAGGCTGGCGTCTCATGCGGGGGCAACCCCTCTGATTGTCGTGGTCCGTCACCGCACGACGCGTGCCCTTGCGATGGTGCTGCCCCTGCTGCGGATCCGGCGTGGTCCGATACGGACAGTGGAATTCGCCGACCTCCGCGTCTCCGACTATCTGGCGCCGGTTTGCAGCCCGACAGTATTCTCCCAACTTCTCGCGGACGAGAGCGCATGCGCGGAGCTTCCAGGCCTCCTCCACCCGTTCGACCTGCTCCGCATGACCAAGCTTCCCGACGGACGGCTTCCGATCGAGACCCTGCTGGCTGCACCCCGCCGCGTCTCGATGGACACGAATGCCTACGCGACCGTCCTCATCGCGCCGTTCGAGCAGTGGCGGGCCAGTGCGATGGATCGCTCTTATCAGAAGGAGCTCGCGAAGAAGTATCGTCAGCTGCAGAAGAAGGGCGTATTGAGCTTCTCGTGCTGCAACGACACCGCCTCCACCATCAACGCGCTGGAGGTGATGCGGAAATTTCGCGGCCCGCGGTTTCAGTCACAAGGCGACGGCGACCTGCTCCAGCGCCCCGAATATTTCGACTTCTATTCCGAGGTAGCGCTCCGCGGGCTCGGCTCCTTTGTGCGGCTTTATGCCATGAAGATGGACGGCGACGTGATCGCCGCCGTGCTCGGGTTGTGCCACCGCGACACCTTCCACGTCATCATGAGCGCGTTCGACATTGCCGGATACAAGAGCCAGTCCCTGGGGGCGCTGATGTTCGAGCAGGTGGCGAGGGATTGCATCGAGCGCGGGGACCAGATGCTCGACTTCACCATAGGTGACGAGCCGTACAAGAAACTGTTCGGCGGGCAGCCATCGCCGATGTGGGCGGTCACGCAGGCCGGCAGCACCGCAGGCGCCGTCGCGTTGTTCGCGCTGAAGCAGGCTCCCTGGCTCAAACTGGCCGCCAAGCGCATGTCGGAGTTCAGGCTCCTGCCGCCCCGCACCTCAACGCCAACACGCTGACGAGCGGGAGGCGCCGACGGTCGCGGCGCTCAGGCGCGAAGCGCACCGCGGACATGCGCGAGCCAGCCTGGCCGCATTTGATCGACCCGATGGGTGATACTGCGCCGCAGGAAGTGCAGCCGCCTCCGTACATCCCAGCCGATATCGTCGCGCGAGGTCAGGGCCTGGCGGAATCGCGCCATCTTCAGTGACTGCTGGTCTGCCGCGACCTTGTCGCGATCGGCGTAGAATTCGGAGATCTTCTCTCGGCTCATGCCGGGAGTCATGAGCCACCGCGGCGCATATTCGGTGCAAAGACGCTCGACGTCCACCAGCAGGCGCGCAACGCCGGTGCCGGCGGCAGGACAGTTGGTCTGGAACGCATCACCGATGAGCACGACACCGGGCTGAAGGTGCCCCTCGACAACGGAGAGGTCCATCACCCAGTTCCGTATCCGGTCGACCACGCGAAAATCGCCGAGATAGGTCTGCAATCCCGGCAGCAGGCGCAGAACCGTCGCTTCCGTCTCGCGACGCAGATCGCGCATGATCGGATCGGCCGGGTCGCGGAACATGAAGAGATTCGCCCTCATACCCGCGCGTACCGGAAACAGGCTGAGGTAGTCGACCCCGTCCGCGGTGCGTTCGCCGTAACAGGTCAGCGCCTTGAAATCGAACGGCGCGCCATCACGGCGGGCGATCGTGAAGCCGAACGAGACCGAGTGACCCGCGGCCAGCACGCGCCGCCTGATACCGAGTTTGTAGCCGAGAACTCCTGCCATGCCCGTGGCCAGAACGACGAGGCGCGCAGTGACGCGCCGTCCGGAGGCAAGCTCGAGATGCTGGACGTCGTCGCTACAGCTGATCGCAGTGACCTCGTCGACGATCAGACTGGATGGATCAGGTAGCTGGCCGCGCGCCATGGCGACGAGATCGGCGTAGGGAAGCCCATAAGCCTGACCTACGCTGACATCGACCACCTTGCCTTCCCTGATGTTGAGCACGCGATCGTATGGACAGGCGGCGCTCTCGAGACCACGGATGAAGCCCAGTCTGCGGAACGCCTCCAGCTGGTGGCCTCCGATTTTTTCGACCCGGAATTCGTCCGGATAGACCGCGCGCTTATCCACCAGAACAACGCGATGCCCTGTCCGCGCAAGAACGGCTGCGGCCAGCGATCCAGCAAGGCCGCCGCCGACGATCGCGACGTCCGTCGCGTTCATCGCGCTCCCGGTAGCGGCAACCGGCTCGCTCACGGTTCTGTCCGTCGTCATATCCAGGCTCCCACGGTTAACGTGGCTCCATCTGCAATTTTCTCGCCTGATGTCGCATCGCAGGGCCAAACGCGATCATTTCCGCAGATCGAGGTTAATGAAGGGAGGACTGATCTGGAGCTGCGATGCCCGGCACGAGCTTTGCTCAGGAGACTCTGCAAAGTCCGCGTTTTGGGCAGATCGGCGGCCATTCCGGCGAGCCATTCCGCATTCAAACGGCTGATCGTGCTGTCTTCGGCCGTCGATGCGGCCCTATGCCGCCATTCGGCCGAGCCGGCCTTTGCTCTATGTGGGACAATGGAGACGGCGATGTACCACCGTGAAGCAACCGACTTGGCCGCGACGTCGTCGTGGCCGGCAAGATCCTCGAAGCCGCTCATTAACACTCGCGGTTTTTCGGCATGCTAGGCTGGCGCCGGTATCGGCACGTAGCTCTTCCGGGGAGAGTTGCTCCTTAACGTTCATGATCGAATCCATCATCCAGTTCATGCGGCGCGACGTCACGCGCGGTGTCGTCGGAACCATCCTTCTCAAGGTTGGTAGCGGCGCACTTGCGTTTGCATTGTTCTCGCTTGCGGCACGAACGATGTCGCCCGATGGCTTCGGCATCTTTGCGACCTGGCTTTCAGTCGCCCAGATCGCATCGGTCGTGGGCCTGGTCGGCCAGGAATCGCTCCTCGTACGCTTCCTGAACGAGTATCAGGTGGGAAATCGGCCCGACCTCACCAAGGGCGTGCTGCTGTCGAGCCTGAAGCTTTCCTCCGTCGCCATGCTGGTTGTGATCGGTGCAATCGCGATCGCGGCGAACGTGAAGGGCGACTGGTGGCTGCTGATCCTAGCCGTGTCCGCCTACACCGCCGTGAATGCGGGGGTGATGCTCGGCAGCCAGGTTGCGCGCTCGCTGGTCAGCATCCTCATGGGTGAGGGAAACAGGGAGTTCTTCTGGCGGGTCGGCGTCGTCCTGTTTCTGCTCGCAATCATGTTCGGCCATCGCCAGCTCGACCCCGCCGAATTGTTCGCCGTAATGACGATCGCCATGTCGGTTGGCCTGACCGCGCAGGTCGTTTCGATCGCGCGAGCTCTGCCGGATCTCCGCAGCACGGCCGCACGGTCCGAAACGGGCCGCTGGAGATCGAGCGCGCTTCATTTCTGGATCGCCTCCGTCCTCGAAGCCGCAAACCAGTATTTCGACGTCATTCTGGTTTACTGGATGTTGGATCCCGCGACCGCCGGCATCTACTTCGCCGCCTCGCGCCTTGCCAACATCTTCGCCATGCTCTCGGCCGCGCTGTACAGTTTCGGTGCGCGCCGGCTTCCTTCGCTGCACTTCAGCAAGAACCTACAGGAATTCGAGCGGACGTTGCAGCTGATGGCGGAAGTGACCGCGCTTTGCGTGGTCAGCGGGCTCTTCCTTATCTGGATTGGCGGCCCCCATCTTCTCAACCTGTTCGGATCCCACTTCGCCGCGCAACACTCGGTCCTGATCGTGCTCGCGATCGGAACGGCGTTTCAGGCAGCGGGCGGTCCCTCTGCGGCGATATTGCAGCTCACCGGCCACGAGCGGATCTATGTTCCCGTCGTTGCGGCGAACGTGGCGTTGCGGCTGGTCGGATTTCTCGTGCTGATTCCCTGGCTCGGCGTGCTTGGCGCAGCGATCTCGGCCACCGTGTCGCTGGCGCTTGCGACCATCGCGCTCAACGTTCTCTGTCGCAGGCGAACCGGGGTTGATCCTTCAATTCTCGTGCTCTTGCGCTTCGGTGGATCGAAACGCGGCACCTATGCAGTCCGCGGCGCCGACGCGGGCGACTAGGCTCCGTTGCGGAACGACCGTCAACCAGCCAGGCCGAGCGCTTCACCCCGACGTTGAGCCGACGACGGGTCTGCCGGCACACGATTGACGACGATCCCAGTCGGCACGCCGCCAAAGCGAGAGAGCGCGGCCGTCACCCTGCGCATTGCTGCTGAATCGATTGCTTCTTCGCGGGCAACCAGGATGACGAGATCAGCATGGGCGGCCAGCGCCGCCGCCTCCGGCTGCAAGGCCAGAGAGGTGGCATGGACGACGATCAGATCGAACTCTGAACGAATATCGTCTACAGGCGACGACTGAGGCCCCTTGCTGACGTTCAGAAGCTCGTCGATGCTGCGAAAATCCGCCGTGGTCGCGCCATCCGCCGGCACCTTGGCGAGGCTGGCCCCGGCACCACCGAGATCCGGCTCGACCCGGATCAGGACGCTCAGCTTTCCCCTGTTCAGCGCCCACCGATTCAGCGACCGTGCGACGGTGTTGCCGCCGGCCCGTTTCCCCACCGACATCACGAGCGCGACCTTGCCCCGGCCTCCCGGCAATTTCTCCAGCATGTCGAGCAGCGGACGCAGATGCGGACCGAGATCGATCTCGCTCGTTGCAGACACCGGGCCTTGCCAGATGTTTCTCGGGACCTCGCCAGGGGTCAGGTCGGGAACGCGGACCCACACGGGCGGACGCGACCACGCCCCGGGCTGGCGCGGAGCTGGATCGGCGGCGCGAACGTCCGGAACGGATTTGTCCGATCTGCGTCCCGTTGCGGCAACGACCGCCGTCGATGTCAGCAGCGAACCGATCGCGAGCGCAGCGAGCAGCAAAGACAGCGGCGGAAGGGTCGAGCGAAGCGGCGGAATGGCGGGCGAGGCGACCTTGGTCTGAGAACTCTGCAACAGGCGCTGTTCATTCGTCGTCTTGGACCGCGAAAGGAACTGCTCGTAGATGTTTCTGTTGGCCTCAGCGTCGCGCTGCAACTCCTGGAGCCGGACCAGGGCCTGCCCGTCGACCAGAAGCTGCGATTCAGCCGCCTTCATCTGGCCTTCCAGAGCCTTCTGCTGATCGCGCTGGGCCTCATATTCCGACTTCGCGGTGTCGATGCCCTTGGTCCGCTCAATCTCGATCTGCCTGTTCAGATCGTTCAGCTGGCCGTACGACATCACGAGGTCGGGATGGCGATCGCCGAGCACCGCCCGCTTCTGCGCGATTTGATCATTGAGGGCCGACCGCTGGGCTCGCAACGCGCTTAGGAGATCTTGCTTTACGGGGCCCTCGATCTTCGCCTTCACGTCGCGCTGCGCCTGCTCGTAACGGGCTTTGGCCTCCTCGGTCCGCGCGCGCGCAGCAGCCACCTGCTGCGACAGCTCGGTCACCCGCAATTGCTGGGTCGTGGCATCCTTGCCGGCGTTGACGATCCTATGCTCGAGCTTGAATGTGGCAACGGCGTCCTCCGACGCCTTCAACCGGTCGCTCAATGTCTTGAGCCGGCTGCCGAGCCAGTCGGCAGCCTCGTCGGTCGCCTCGGTGCGAATGCGGCTTTGTCTGGCGACGAACGCCTCGGCGATGGCGTTGGCATAATAGGCAGCCCGCTCCGGCCGGTTCGAGGTGAAGCGGATGGCGATGACATAGGTCAGCCCGCGACGGGAAATGTCGAGACGGTTGCGGAAGCGCTCGAGCAGGCGCGCGGGGGCGGTGTAGCCGCCGGAAATGTCTTCGTCATCGCGGACCTTGAGCTGCTCGATCAGCGGCTCGAGAAAGCCGTCGGACTTCGCCACTTCGACCAGGCTTTGCAGCGCGGCGCTATCCTGCCCTATGCCCGGCAGAACGTCCTGCTCCGTGGTCACGCGCTGCTCGCGGGGATCCACGACGACCAGTGCGGTCGCTGCGAACCGGACCGGAAGCACCAGGAGAACGACGGCGCCAAGCGCGAAGATCGCGAGCGCGAGCGTCAAGATCCGCCGAGCGTTTTCGCGAAGGAAGGAGAGCGCACCGGCGGCAGTGAACACACCGCCAAAGCGTGCCGCGGCTCCGGCAGCCTCAGCGCTCGACGAATTCCGGCTCCACGACGCGGCAATGCCGGTCGATCCGGATCTTGTCGGGTCTGCGCGGCGACCGAACGTCATGGACTCTACTCGGATTCAACTGGCGAACACTGTTCAGTGGCCCGCTCCACCGTAAATATCTATGGTTAATCCGCGGTTACCCGACCCTCGCGCGACCATGACCAATTGGTTAACGCGGTCGCTTCACTTCCTTTGGAAACTGCCAGAATTCTCTCGCGAAGGATGCCGTTCCGGCAGGCTGCGCATTAACTCCGTTTATTGCTAGTCGGTGTCCGCGCGATGCTCGCATGGTAGGTACGGGGTCAAGAAGGCGAAAACTTCGTTTCTTCAGTGGGTCGGGATCCGTGCTCCATTACCAGCCAAACAAGGAGTTGGGCGAGACGACTGCGACAGCACTCACGCCGTCCAACGGCAACGGACGGAAGCTGCACGTCCTTCTCGTCCAGACCCAGGCCGAAAACGCCGGCGCGCAGGAGATCTCCAGGCTGCTCGGTGCCGGCCTTACCGCGCGCGGCTATCGCGTCACCAATCTGTTCTTCTTCCGCAAGTCGGATTCGTTCGACGAGCCGCCCGATACGTTCTACTGCGCCTCGAGCCGGCCGAGCAATCCGCTGGCACTGCTGCGAATGCTGAGGACGCTCGGCCGCCATATCAGGACCAGCAAGCCCGACGCCGTTCTGACCTTTCAGCATTTTGGCAACGTGATCGGCGCCGGTGTGTCGCGCCTCGTCTGCCGCGCGCCTGTCATCGCCAACCAGGTTTCGTCCGCGCTGTCGATGAGCCGGCCCGTTCGCACGGCCGACATCGTCATGGGCAGCCTCGGCTTCTTCGATCGCATCACGCTCAATTCGAAGGACATGCAGCGCGAATATTCGCGCTACCCCGCGGCGTATCGGTCACGCATGGTGCATGTCCCGCACGGCTTCGACGACAAGGCCCTCACCTTGTCGAAGGACGCGGCGCGAGCGACATTCAACCTGCCGCCGGATCGCATCCTGCTCGGCTGCGCGGCGAGGCTGCACCCGCACAAGCGGCTTGATGCGGCGATACGCTTGTTGCCGGATCAACCATCCTGGCACCTTGCACTGGCCGGACAGGGAGCTGATGAGTCCCGGCTGAGGCAGCTGGCCGACGAATTGAAGGTATCGGACAGGCTGTATCTGCTCGGCGAAATCCCGCCGCGCCGGATGGCGGACTTCCTCGCCTGTCTGGACGTGTTCGTATTCCCGACACAGGCCGAAACCTTCGGTCTGGCCGCGGTCGAGGCTGCAAACGCAGGTGTTCCCTCCGTAGTCACCGATCTTCCCGTGTTGCGCGAGGTGTTATCCTTCGAAGGAAAACCGACCGCACTCTTCGTCGACGCCTCCGATCATGCGAAGCTGTCGGCAGCCGTTTCGACAATTCTGACGAATCAAACCCTGAGCGACGAACTGCGACAAAACGCCAAAGGTCTGCGGCTGCGTTATTCGGTAGATGCCATGGTGGAGGAATACGTTCGGCTTCTCAGCCAAGTCATTTGACGGGGCACGCTGGAATAGATGGGCTCGACATGATCATCGAGTTTCGCTGTGAACGTGAGCATGCGCGGCGGTGGATGGACCGCGAGACGCTGTCGATCGACGGCCGGGACGTGCCGCTTCAAATCGCTTGGACCGCAACGACAGAGTCACGCCCCACAGGCCTCGACGCGCTGTTCGAACTCGAACGCGTGGTGTTGCACAGGGGCCAACACAGCGGCGCCGGCAAGCTGAAGATCATCCCGGAACGGACGCAGGCTCGCGCCGGCACGGCCGACGTGATCGTCGATTTTACGGGCGCCGCGCGCGACCCCAACTGTTCTGCCCGGCTGTATCTGCGCCCTCTCTTCAATGGCGCCGCAGGCGAAAATGCGGCGCTCGCCGCCATTCTCGCCGGCGACTTGCCGGTGATCGAGATCGTCAACGAGGTCGACAATACAGTGCTCGATCGCGGCCACCCCTCCGGAGAGATCGCGGCCGGCCTGAGCGGCGCGCTCGAAACGGTGATGGCGCGAACCCTGACCATGGTGGCGGCAATCCTGTCTGGACGGCCGCGCATCGTGCCGCAGCTGGCACGCCCCGCCGGAGACCGCATCGGCCGGCAGCCGGCGGCGTACGTTGTGCGCGGCCTCGCCGTATCGATCGCCAAGGAGATCTATCGGCTCTGCTGCTATGCCCCGCATTGGCATATCGGATGGCGCTTCAATGACGGTGCAGGCGTCTTGCAGACCGGAAATCTATCGGGACCAGGCTGGAATGTCCTTGCCGATCCGGGCCATCGCTTCTACGCCGATCCGTTTCCCATCACGTGGCAGGGACGGACATTCGTCTTCTTCGAGGATCTCGATCACCGGATTGGAAAGGGGATCATTTCCGCGATCGAATTCAACGATGCGGGCCCGGTGGGAGACGTCGTGCCGGTGCTAGAGGAGCCCTGGCACCTCTCCTACCCGTTTCTGATCGAGAACGATGGCGCATTGTGGATGATCCCTGAGAGCTCGGTCCACGGCGACGTCGCGCTCTACAAATGCGTTCGTTTTCCGGACAAATGGGAGCGTCACGCGACGCTGCTTTCCGGCCTCGAACTCGCCGATGTCACGATCACGCAACACAACGGCCTGCACTATCTGTTTGGAGCCTGGCGCGACGGAACGGGCGGCTATTCGGATTCGCTGGCGATCTACTACGCCGAGCGGCTCTTGGGCCCGTGGTTGCCCCATGCCAGCAATCCGGTCCTGATCGATCGTGCGAGCACGCGACCGGCGGGGAATTTCGTCACCATCGATGACAAATTGTGGCGCCCGGTCCAGGATTGTGCCGACGGTTACGGCGCAGCGCTCGCGCTAGCGGAAATCGTCGAACTATCGCCGACGACATTCAAGCAGATCGTTCGCCATTCGCTCAAGCCCGGGCCGGCATGGCCCGGCCGAAAGTTGCACACGCTGAACCGCTGCGGCCGTCTCGAGGTGATCGACGGATCGCGCGTTCAACCCAAGACCCGTGCCTTTGCGAGCAAATTTCCATCCGCCACTTTGGCTCCGTGGACCAATCCCTCCGCCGCCTGCTAGCGCGGATGATTGAACAGGTCCGTCGTGGCGTCGTCGACGGCGATCTCGACCAGCGCAGGACCGCTCGACGCCAACGCTTCCGCCAAGATGCGGTCGACATCGCTGGCATCGGTGACGCGCCACCCCACGCAACCCATTCCCTTGGCGAGCGCGACGAAGTCGAGCCCGGGCAAGTCGATTCCGGGAGGGCGATGCGCCTGCATGAGCCGGCTGAAGGCGCGCATCGCGCCATAGCCTGAATTGTTCATGATCACGAAGGCGATCGGCAGTCCGCGCTGCGCCGCAGTCCAGATCGCCTGGATGCAGTACATCGCAGAACCGTCACCAATCAGCGCGACGATGCGGCGGCCGGGCCGCGCCAGTGCCACGCCGATGGAGGCGGGCAGGCTGTAACCGAGTCCGCCGCTCGCCATCGTGTAGAAACTGTCCGCGCCGCGCATGGGCAGGAATTGCTGGATGGCCGGACGATGCGACGGCGCCTCCTCCACCACGATCGCATCGCGTGGCATCAGCGCCGACAACCGGCTCAGCGCATAGGCCGGAGGAATTGGATTCTGCGCTGCAGGCGCGGCGGGCCGCGGCCGCGCCGCCGGCAATTCGCGCTCCGCGATGTCGGGCAGCGCCGCCCGAAGCGCAGCGAGCGCCTTGGGGAGCGTGCTGATGATGGTGTCGCCGACGGCCGCGGACGCCGCTTCGGTCGGATCGTCGGTGATCTGCCAGACCGGCGTTCCATCATCGAGCAGTTCGCATTGTCCCTCGACATGGAAGGTGAACACGGGCGCACCGACCACGACGATCAGATCGGCGCCGCGCAAGGCGCGGGCGAGCCCTCCCGGCGCGGCCGGAAGAAAGCCTGCGAATTGCAGATGCAATTCCGGAAAGCTCGAACGGCTGGACATCGGGCTCGCCCAAACGGCCGCCCTCGCCTGCTCGGCCACCGCGACCATCGCTTCGACACAGCCGCTGCGATCGATGTCGGGGCCGACAACGAAGGCAGGCCTTTTCGCGGCTCCAATCGCGGCGCCGAGCCGGACGATGGCCGCTGGGTCGGGTGCAAATTCTGTGGCGATGTGGCGGACCGGCGGAGCAATTGCGGGCCGTGCCCAATCATCCGACGGCACGGACACGAACGTCGGGCCGCGCGGATGCTGCATGGCCGTGAGAAAGGCCTGCGCAATCGCCGCGGGAACATCCTCAGGCCGCGCGGGCTCCGCGCTCCATTTCACATAAGGCTTTGGAAACTGCTCGGCATCCTCGGCGAACAGATAGGGCCGCATCCTGAGCAGGCTGCGCGCCTGCTGCCCTGATGTCACGACCATCGGCGTCTTGTTGCGGAACGCCGTGAAGAGATTGCCGAGCGCGTGACCGAGCCCGGCCGCCGAATGCAGATTGACGAAGGCCGGCCGTCCCGTGGCCTGCGCATAGCCATCGGCCATGCCGACCACGCAGCCTTCCTGCAACCCCAGCACGTAGTCGATGTCGTCGGGCCAGTCGCCCAGGAAGGCAAGCTCGGTCGAGCCCGGATTGCCGAAGACGCGATCAACGCCAAAGGAGCGAAGCACACCAAGGGTTGCCTCCCGAACCGTCAGGACTTTTGAGCTCATAGGCGGATTCCCTTGGGTGCTTCGCTTAGAGCGCAATCAGAACGGATAATGCTGCGGCTGCGTCTCGATGGTGATCCAGCGCAGGTCGGTGAACTCGGCGATGCCGGCCTGGCCGCCGAAGCGGCCGTAGCCCGATCCCTTCACGCCGCCGAAGGGCATCTGCGCCTCGTCATGCACGGTCGGGCCGTTGACATGGCAGATGCCGCTTTCGATGCGCTGCGCCACGGTCAGCGCACGTGCGACGTCGCGGCCGAACACCGCTGCCGAGAGGCCGTACTCGGTGTCGTTGGCAAGCCGGACGGCGTCATCCACGCCGCGCGCGCGGATCACCGAGACGACGGGGCCAAAGCTCTCTTCGGTGTAGATGCGCATGCCGGGCACGACACGGTCGAGCACCGTCGCTGGGACGACCGTGGCGGCACGCTCGCCGCCCGCGAGCTTGACGGCGCCCTTGCCGATGGCGTCGTCGATCAGCGCCATGACGTGCTTGGCCGGCGCTTCGTCGATCATCGAGCCGATGACAACCGGGCCGGAGCGCGGATCGCCGGCCGGAAGCGAACTCGCCTTCTTCGCGAGCTTCTCGACAAAGGACGCGGCCACCGCCTCGTCGACGATCACGCGCTCGGTCGACATGCAGACCTGGCCCTGGTTGATGAAGGCACCGAACGCCACGGCGGCGACGGCGGCATCGAGATCGGCATCGTCGAGCACGACCAAAGGCGCCTTGCCGCCAAGCTCGAGCAGCACCGGCTTGAGATGCCGGCCGGCGAGCTCGGCGATGACGCGGCCGACGCGGGTCGAGCCGGTGAAGTTGATCCGCCGCACGGCAGGATTGGCGATGAGACGTTCGACCAAGGCCGGCGCGTCAGCCGGCGCATTGGTCACGACGTTCACGACACCGGGCGGGAAGCCTGCATCCCTGAACACCTCGCCCACCAGCCGGTGCGTTCCCGGGCAGATCTCGGACGCCTTGAGGACGACCGTGTTGCCGCAGGCGAGCGGCGTCGCCACGGCGCGCACGCCGAGAATGATCGGCGCATTCCACGGCGCGATGCCGAGACAGACGCCCGCCGGCTGGCGAACGGACATGGCGATGCATCCCGGCTTGTCGGACGGGATCACCTCGCCCGCGATCTGCGTGGTCAGCGATGCTGCTTCGCGCAGCATGCCGCTCGCGAGCTTGACGTTGAAGGCCGACCAGACCTCCGTCGTG
Source organism: Bradyrhizobium sp. DN3 (assembly GCF_041357655.1). Lineage (NCBI taxonomy): Bacteria > Pseudomonadati > Pseudomonadota > Alphaproteobacteria > Hyphomicrobiales > Nitrobacteraceae > Bradyrhizobium > Bradyrhizobium sp. DN3. Next base: position 157,925 of record NZ_JAULLN010000013.1, read on the forward strand.
CCGATCTCGGCCATCATGATCTTGATGAAGGCGTCGCGCTTGGCATCGAGCGCATCGGCGACCTTCAGCAGCAGAGCGCGCCTTGCGTTCGGCCCGAGCGCCGACCAACCCGGCAACGCGGCGGACGCCGCCGCCACCGCCGCATCGGCATCGGAAACTGTCGCGGCGGCCGCGCGGCTTGCGATCTCCTGCGACAGCGGATTGCGCCGCTCGAACACCTTGCCGGTCGAAGCGGCCTGATCCTGCCCATTGATGAGAAGACTGACGTCCATGAGAAGCTCCCTGATGTCTTGCTGATGTCTTGCTGATGCCTTGGCCAAGCTCAGCCGAGCAGCCGCGATTTGCTGGTTTCGTGCGCGAAGCCGAGCGCGATCATCGCTGCGAGTGCGAGCGCGATGTAGTAGCCGGTAATGGCGTAGGTGGAACCTGTCTGCGCAAACAGGCTGGTGGCGACGAGCGGTGCGATGCCGCCGCCGAGCACCGTTCCGAGTTGCTTCCCGATCGACACGCCGGTGAAGCGGATGCGGGTCGGAAACAGCTCCGGGAAATAGCTCCCTTCGGTGCTGAACATCAGCGGATGGATCACGCCCGCCGCAAGGATCACCGCACCCGTCACGAGCGGCGTGTCACGGCTCGCGACCACACCGTAGAACGCGAACATCGAGGCAGCCGCGAGCACAACGCCCGCCAGGAATAGACGCTTGCGTCCGATCCGGTCGGACCAGGCGCCGATCAGCGGCATGGCGACGAGCCCGACGAGATTGGCAAGCAGCACGGCCTGCGTGATCACGTCCTTCTGGACGCCGAGCTGACGCGTCGCGAACGAGATGGTGAAGATAGCCGTCAGGTAGAAATAGGACGTCTGCGCCATCTCGGCGAAGAACACGATGAGGATCGGCCGCCAGTGCTTCCTCACCGCCTCGACTGCCGGCACGGCTTCCCTCTCCTCGGCTTCGCGGAACGTCGCGCTCTCCTCGATGCGCCAGCGCATGTAAACGCCGAGCGCGACCAGCACCGCGCTGATCAGGAACGGAACGCGCCAGCCCCATGACAGCAGGTCCGCTTCCGGCAGCCGCGAGATCGCGAGCGCCGCAAACGAGGCGAGCACGACGCCGACGGGGCCCGCGGCCTGGATCACCGCGGCCGAGAAGCCGCGCCGGTGGCCGGGTGCGGTCTCGATTGCCATGAGGATGGCCGCGGTGGACTCGCCGCCGAGCGCAAAGCCCTGCAGGAAGCGCAGCACGACGAGCGCGATGGTCGCGACCACGCCCGTATTGGCGTAGGTCGGCAACAGCCCGATCGACATGGTCGCAAGCCCCATCAGCAGCAGCGTGCATAAGAGGACTGATTTGCGCCCCAAGCGATCGCCGAAATGGCCGAACACAAGCCCGCCGAGCGGACGCGCCAGAAATCCGACGGCGAACGTCGCGAACACTGCAATGCTCGCCGTGAGCTGGTCGAACTTCGGAAAGAACAGCTGGTCGAACACCAGCGGCGCGATCAGGCCGTAGATGAAGAAATCGTACCATTCGATCGCGGTGCCGATGGTGCCGGCGATCAGGATGCGCCGGCGGCTGCTTGCGGTCTGGTCGGCGCCGACGGCGTTGGCGGCGTGATCGTCGAAGTCCTCGAGTGCGCGTGTCGTCACGGGTTTCCTCCTCCGGTGTTGTCGTCGTCTTGTTGTTATTGGCCGTGCTGGCGCAGCTTGAATGCAGCGGCAGGAATCGTTCAGCTTGCCAGCCGCGCGCCGTCGCTTGCGCCATGCCCGACTGCGCGGGCAAGGACGCGTCCGATCGCTCCGGCCTGCGACGCGGCACCGCGCCAGGCCACGATCTGATCCGGACGTATCAGGGCAAGGTCCGCCTCGTAGAGATCGCGCAAGGATTTTGGCAGCGTGACGAGCTTCACATCGGCCCCGATCGCGCGGATGGCATCAGTGAATGACGAATGAGCGGACATGACCTCGCCGAACTGGAGCAGCGTCCACTCGAATCCGAACAGATCGTACAAGGACACGCCGTCTTCCAGCCACGCATGCGGCGCGCGGCCGCCGGGACAGGCGCTCGGAATGTAGACGTTCGCAGCGTCGGGCGGCGGCTCGCTGCCATCGGAAATGATGATCGGCGAGCCGTCGTAACGTCCTCCGAACGTCACGCCGGGAATGTTGAATTCGGCACGGGCGTGCTGTTCGAGATAGATGCCCGCAATCCGTCGCACCTCGCGACCTTCGTCCGTGGCGTCCTCGATCTCCGGTGCGGGCGCGAACAGGCCAAGAGAGTCGGCGAAGCGCCGCGCATAATCGGTGTTGCGAAGCGCGACCGGACGCCGCTCGATCTCGTAACTATCAAGCAGCGCCATCGGGCTCACGCCCTTGACGACGCTTGCGAGCTTCCAGCCGAGATTGACCGCATCCTCGATCGCGGTGTTGTAGCCGAGCCCGCCGGTCGGCGTGAACAGGTGCGCTGCATCGCCACCGAGAAAGACCCTGCCCCGCTGCATTCCATCGGCGACCAGCGCGTGACCCGCGGTCCAGGTCAGGAACGACAACACCTCGCAATCGATCGGCGCGCCGCAGGCGCGCTGGAACGCCGCCCTGGCCTCGTTGATCGTAATCGCACTTTCGTCTTCGCCCGGCCGGAGCTGCGTGTGGAACGCAAATTCGTCACGTCCGTTCACGGAGGCCATGAAGGCGCGGCGGTCGCCGTTGAAGCAATTGTACATCCACGCCTTGGCATGCGGGATGCTCGCGTAAAACTCCGGTGCGCGGAGATAGACCGCCAGCATGCGGCCGCCCATGAAATCGCGCTGTGTCCCGGTCTCGCCGCCATAGACGATCCCGAGCGATTGCCGGACCATCGAGCGCGGCCCGTCGGCGCCGACAAGGAAGTCGGCCCGAACCTGAAAGCGGCTGCCATCATCGATGCACTCGATGTCGCCGACGATGCCGTCATCGCCTTCGATGTAGCCGATCAGCCTGTGGCCATAGTTCAGCTTTATGCCGGCAAGCCGTTCGGCATGGCGGCGCAGCACCGCCTCGACATATTTCTGCGAGACCCGATGCGGCAGCTCCGCGGCGCTCCAGGAGCCCGACATGCCCTTGATGAGCTCACCTGCCCGCGACGACGACGGCAACGCGAACCGCGCCAGCTCGTAACCGGTATAGCGCGTGAAATACGCGACGTCGGTCGGGTAATCCGCGGGCAGTCCTTCGCGCCTGATCTCGTCGGCAAAGCCCAGCCGCCGATAATGCTCCATCGAGCGCGCCTGCGTCGCATTGGCCTGCGGATTGAATGCCGTGCCCGGCTTCTCATCGACCAGGATTGCGGACACGCCGCGCCGGCCGAGCTCGTTGGCCAGCATCAGCCCGCAGGGCCCCCCGCCCACGATGAGCACCGCGGCCGTCAGACGTGTTTCCAAGACGCTTCTCCCTACCAGCAATATCCTGCATGGTAAGGTTGCCTGACGATATAGTCAAGTAGCCTGACTAATCGGAGTCGAGCGTGTCGAACTCCGTGCCGTAGACCGCGAGCCCCTTCAGGATCGCGTCCATCGTGGCCTTGCCCAGCTCGGCGCGCATCTCCTGCTCGGCGATGTCGACGGCATCGCGGAATGCATCCAGCCATTTGCGCCCGGCCGGGGTGAACATGACGATGCGCGCACGCCGGTCGGTCGGATCGGCGATGCGATCGACGAGGCCGAGCTCGGCGCATTGATCGACCAGCTCGCCCATCGCCTGCTTGCTCATGGATGCACGGCGGGCAAGCTCGGTGAGCCTCGTCCCCTCGACGTCGAGATTGCGCGTGAGGCCGACATGCGCAATGCGTGTCTCGTTGTGCCCCCGCTCGCTCATCAGTTCGAGCACGCGGCCCTCGAAACGCCGCACCGCGTTGTTGAGCAAGCGACCTATGTTGGCATGCCGCCACGCGGTGCCGGATGTCCTGGCTTTCACGAGTTCTGCTTCCGAATCGAGCGATCGAGATTGCGCAAGGCTAACACAACAGGCGGCCCACGCCCTCGTATGGCAGATCAGCTCGTGTATTGACGGCTCTGCATACGGGCGGCGTGGGTGCCGCCCGTCGTTTCGTGTGTCGCTCGCACCCAGCAGGGACGGTGTTCTACTGAGAACGATCCGAGGTCCAGCCCTTGTACTCGGCGACATTGTCCCGGGTCACGAGCTTCGAAGGCAACAGCTCGACGGTCGAGGCCGGCTTCTGGCCATTGAGAATGCCGACACCGACCTGCACGGCCCGCCGCGCCATGAAGAACGGGTCCTGCGAAGCCGACGCCTGGATCTGCGGCGACTGCGGATCCTTCAGCGCGGCCTCGATATCCGGCGCGCCGTCGACCGCCGTGATGACAATGCCGCTGCGGTTCTGCTGGCGCGCGGCAAGATCAGTGCCGATCGCCTGCGGATCGTTGATGGCGAAGATGGCGTCGATCTTAGGGAAACGGGTCAGATAGCCCTGCGCGACGGTGAGGCCGCCTTCGCGCGAGCCCTTGCCGTCCTGGTCGCTGGACAACACCTTGATGCCGGCATTCTTTGAGAGGACGTTCTTGCAGCCGACGACACGGTCGATCACGGCGGAGACCTGCGGCCCGTTCTCGATGATGACGTCGCCCTTGCCGCCCAATTTGTCGACGATGTACTGGCAGGAAATCTCGCCGGCCTGCACGTTGTTCGTGGTCACGGTGGCGTCGGCGCCTTCGGCCGCGGTGTCGACCGCAACGACGACGATGCCGGCCGCCTGCGCCTTCTTGATCGCCGGCCCGATCGCTTTGGGATCGCCGGGGTTCAACAGAATCAGGTCGACGCCGGCGGCAATGAAATTGTCGATCTGGGTGACCTGCTTGCCGAGGTCGTATTCGAAGCCGACCGTCGTGATCTTCACGTTAGGATTGGTCTTTTTCGCCTCGAACTCGGCGCCCTTCGACAGCGCGACGAAGAATGGGTTACCCATCGATCCCAGCGAGACGCCGATCGACTTGAGCTCCTTGGCAAAGGATGGCGCGGTGCTTAGGGCAAGCGCCATCGCGGCGCCGGCGAGCATGATCGTCTTCAACATGGCTTCCTCCCTGGTCTGTCTTCGTCCCCGGCACGGCAGACCAGTTGCCGCAACGGAACCTCTCATCAAGCCATGCGCACTCCAGGTGCGCGCCGAGCCCTTCAAGTTCTGGCAGAACCCTGCAGCCGGTAACGATCCAGCGCCACGGCGCCGATGATCACCAGGCCCTTGATCACATATTGCCAGATGTCGGAGACACCGATGAGGATGAGGCCGTTCGACAAGACGGCGATGATCAGCGCGCCAACCAGCGTGCCCCAGATCGAGCCGATGCCGCCGACGAACGAGGTGCCGCCGAGGATCACGGCGGTGATCGCATCGAGTTCATAGGACTGCCCGAGCTGCAGGCCATTGGCCGCATAGAGCCGCGCCGCTTGCATGGCGCCGCCGAGCCCGGCGAAAAGTCCGGAGACACCGTAGACGAAGATCAGCACGGCCCAGACCTTGATGCCGGCAAGCCGCGCCGCGCTCTCATTGCCGCCCACCGCATAGATGTGCACGCCGAGCACGGTCCGGCGCAGCACCAGCCAGGAGACGAAGATGACGAGCAAGGCGATCACCGAGAGCCACGGGATCGAGGCAACGCCGGGGACGAGCGTCAGCGAGCCATTGCCGATGAAGGCATAAGGAATGGACGGATTGAACACGGTGGTGTCGGCCCCGAGCAGTCGCGCCAGGCCGCGTACGGCGGTGAGAGAACCGAGCGTGACGATGAAAGGCGGCAGGCGGAGCAGCGCAATCAGCGCGCCATTGATGACGCCGAAGCCAAGGCCCGTGAGCAGCGCGGCCGGCAGCCACAGCATCCCGAGCTCCGGCAGCTTGGAGAGCGTCAACCCCGCCATCGCGGAGGCCGCCAGGATCGAGCCGACCGAGAGATCGATGCCGCCGGTGAGGATGACGAAGGTCATGCCCGCGGCGAGCACGGTATTCACCGCGGCCTGCTGCAACACGATGCCGAGATTTTGTCCGGTGAAGAAGCGGCCCTCGGACAGAAAATGGAAACCGACGCACAGGATCAACAGCACTGGCAGCATGCCGAGCGCGCTGATCAGCACTCTTATGCGTTGACGCTTCGTCTCTTGCGCAGCCGCAAGGCCGGCAGCTGTGGCAGTGTCCACCTTCGGAGAGCCGTCATGCATCGAGTTGCTCCATCCCGGTGGCGAGCGTCATGATGTCTTCCTGGTTCAGGGGAGCCGCAGCTTCGCGCCTGATCTCACCGGCGATGTGTCCGGCGCGCATCACGATGACGCGGTCGCAGATGCCGATGATCTCGGGCAGGTCGGACGAGATGACGAGGATCGCGGTGCCGGCCTTGGCCAGATTGTCGATGATCGAATAGATCTCGGACTTGGCGCCGACGTCGACGCCACGCGTCGGCTCGTCGAGGATCAGAACCTTCGGCGCAATGGCGAGAAGCCGTGACAGCAGCACCTTCTGCTGGTTGCCGCCGGACAGGCCACCGGCGGGGACGGCGACGTCGGCGGCGCGGATGCTGAGCCCCGCGAAGGCCCGGTCGGCGCGCTCGCGCGCCTTGTCGCGATCCAGAAACCAGCCGAGCTTGGCATCGCGCGCGAGCACTGCGAGATTGATGTTGTCCAGACATGACATGTCGAGAAACAGGCCGAGCGCCTTCCTGTCCTCGGTCAGATAGGCGATGCCGGCCTCGAGTGCCGCGCCGGGGGTACGGATGTCGATCGGACGTCCCTCGAGTTCGAGACGGCCCGATGTTCTCGGTGCGGCACCGATGATGAGATGCGCAAGCTCGGTGCGACCGGCACCGATCAGGCCGGCAAGCCCCACGACCTCGCCTGCATGCACAGTCAGCGAGCAACCCTTGACGCGCTGGCCATCGGCCATGTCGATCGCTGCAAGCACGGGATGCCCCCGCCCCGCCTCCGGATCGTGATCCTTCTTGTAAAACGAGGAGACGTCACGCCCGACCATCAGCCGGACGATGGTGTCGGCGCGGATCTCAGGCTTGTCGAGCGACCCGACCAGCCTGCCGTCGCGGAGCACGGTGACACGGTCGCCGAGCGCATAGACCTCGTCCATGCGATGCGAGATGTAGATGATGGCAAGCCCCTCGGAGCGAAGCTGGCGGATCAGCGCGAACAGCCGCTCGCTCTCGGCGGCCGACAACGAGGTGGTCGGCTCGTCCATGATCAGGATCTTTGATCTGGCGTGCAGCGCACGCGCGATCTCGACCAGCTGCCGCTGGCCCATGGACAGATGCGCCACCAGCGTCCACGGCAGGAAGTCTGCGCCCAGTCGTTTCAGGATCGGGCCGACACCCTCGCGCATGGCGCCGCGCGCCAGCAAACCTGATCGCGATATCTCTCGCCCCAAATAGATATTCTCGGCAACACTGAGATTGGGCGCGAGCGACAGCTCCTGATAGATGATGGAGATGCCCGCCGCGCGGCCGCCGAGCGGACCTTCGATCCGCACCGGGCTGCCCTCGATGCGGATCTCGCCGCCCGGATCAGGCCGGTAGGCGCCGGACAGGATCTTCATCAGCGTCGACTTGCCGGCGCCGTTCTCACCCATCAAAGCATGAATTTCGCCGGCATAGACGGTGAGATCGACGGCCCGCAGCGCCTTGATGCCAAAGAAGGATTTTGAGACCCCGCGCATCTCGAGGATCGGATCGTTCATCGTGCCTCCCGCGCACAATGCGTTTCCCACCCGCGTCTCGTTTCTTGCCCAGCGCGGTTTGGTCATTAAACAAAAGCGGGTGACGCAGGGCAATACCGAAGGCGAGTATACCGAGGTATGGGAATCCAGATTGGGCAGGCTAGTGGCGCGGCCGATACAGTTCGCGCCATGCGGGAAGCCGCCCGGCATAGGTATCGACAAGTTCAGCGTCGGGCTCGAACGTCTCGATGCGCTCTGGCCGCGTGCATACGGCAGCGATTGCCTCACCGGTGACAGCAAGCCGCCCCAATCTCGCCGCACCGAACGCGGCGCCGGTCTCACCTCCAACGAAGCGATGGACCGGAACATTCAGCACGTTTGCCAGTACCGAGAGCCAGAATGGGGACCGCGAACCACCACCAATGACATCGGCTCCCGCAATCGCAATGCCGGCATCCGCGAGCGCGTCGCGACAATCGGCAAGCGCGAAGGCAACGCCCTCGAGCACCGCCTGCACGATCGTCCCGCGATCGGTGCCATGGCTCAGACCATCCAGCATGCCGCGCACGGCGGGATCATCGTGCGGCGTCCGCTCGCCTGCGAGATAAGGCAGGAAGCTCACAGGCGACGGCGCCTGCGGGCGCGCTCCAAGCGGCGCCAGCAGCTCGGCCTCGCCGACGCCGAACAGGCGCGCGAGCCAAGCGAGGCAAGAGGCGGCCGAGAGGATCGCGCCGGCCTGAATCCACATGGCGGGAATGGCATGGCAGAATGTATGCACCGCGCGGTCGGGGCTGGCGGCGATTCTGCTGGTCGGTGCCATGAGGGCGCCGGAGGTTCCCAGCGATATGAACGCGGTTCCCGGCCCGATCGCGCCGATGCCGACGGCGCCGGCCGGATTGTCGCCGGCTCCGCCCGCGATCACCGGCTGCCGGGTCATACCCCAGCGCCGCGCGAGCTCGGCACGCAGGGTCGTTGCGGGCGCGCATCCCTCGACCAGACGCGGCATGTGATCGCGCGACAGGCCGGTCGCTGCCAATGCTGAATCCGACCAGTCCCGACGCGCGGCGTCGAGCCACAGCGATCCCGATGCATCCGAGACGTCCTCGATGGCCTCGCCGCTCAGCACCAGGCGCAGATAGGCCTTCGGAAGCAGAACGAGCTTGGTCGCCGCAAAGATGTCAGGCTCGTGGGTCGCGATCCAGAGCAGCTTCGGTGCGGTGAATCCCGGCATCGCTTTGTTGCCCGACGTCGCACGCAAGGCGGGCCAGCGCTGCTCCAGGATACGGCATTCAGCGGCCGACCGCCCGTCGTTCCAGAGGATGCAGGGCCGCAAGGGCCTTAAGCTCGCATCGAGCAGCGTGGCACCGTGCATCTGGCCGGATAGTCCAATGCCTTCGACCGCCGCCAGCTCGCCGGCATGCGATGCCTTCAGGGCATCCAGCGTGGCAAAGGTCGCATCGATCCACTGCGCGGGATCTTGCTCGTAGTAACCGGATTGCGGCGAGACGGTCGTGAGCGGCCGGCTCTCGCTCGCAATCACGCGCTGCGCAGCGTCGATGAGAACGGTCTTGACTGCGGAGGTGCCGAGATCGATGCCGAGATACATGGATGCTCCCGCTCACTTCGCCGCGTCGATCCAGATCCCCGGCTCCGAATGCTCGCGGATGTGGCTGACCAGGAAGTCCGAGAACACCCGGATCTTGGCCGGCAGCCCGGCGCGGTTCTGATAGGCGATGTTCATGGTGAGCAGTGGCAGCTCCCAGTCCATCAGGACGGGGACGAGCCGGCCCGCGGCGATATCGCTTTGGACGATGTAGAGCGGCTGGATGAGGATACCGAGACCTGCCAATGCCGCGCCGCGGATGACCTGGCCGTCATTGCTGTCGAGCGTCGGCGTGATGCGCACCGTCTGCGCGCCATGGCCCTTGCGCAGGCGCAGCGAATAGGGATCGTTGGCGAGATTGTAGACCAGCATGTTGTGACGCGCGAGATCGGCGGGCTGTTCCGGCGCACCGCAGCTTGCGAGATAGGAGGGTGCGGCCGCGAGCACGCGACGCATCTGGCCGATGCGGCGGACGATGATGTTCGAATCCGGCTCCTGCTCGCGCGTCCGGATCGCAACGTCGATGCCGGCCTCGATGAAATCGGGGTAGCGGTTGGCGGTGGTGATCTGCATGTTGAGCTTCGGATAGCGCGCGCGGAAGGCCGGCAGCATCGGCGCCAGATAGATCACCGCAAAGGATAGCGAGCTCGTGACACGCAGGGTGCCCTGCGGCGACAGCGCGCGATCGCTGACGATGTCCTCGGCCTCGGCCAGTTCGTTCAAGACCCGGCTGGAACGCTCCAGCAGCTCCTGCCCCGCCTCCGTCAGCCACAGGCGGCGGGTGTTGCGCTCGATCAGCCGGACGGCGAGCCGCTCCTCGAGCGCGCTGAGATGGCGGCTCGCGGCCGCGTTCGACATGCGCAGCGCTTCGGCGGCCTTGGACAGGCTGCCGAGCTCGGCCGTCTTGGAAAAGACCTCCAATTGCGCCAGGCGATCCATTTTTCCACTTTTAGGAAAAGAGAGTTACGATTATTGGCCTTTATTTCCGCCTCCCGCAAGTCAAAATAGCCTCAACACAAGCAAGATAGCAGGCGAGGAAACAGGGAAATGTCGGGCCCGATCAGGCACATCGTGATGTGGCGGCTGCGCGGGGAGACCCCGGCGGAGCGATCCGCCGCCCGGATCAAGGTCAAGACCCTGTTCGAAGGCCTGCGCGGCCGGATCGACGGCCTCACCCATATCGAGGTCGGCCTGGATGTCAGCGCGGTCGATTACGCCTGCGACGTCGTCCTGTTCTCCGAGTTCACCAACGAGGCCGCGCTCAGCGCCTACGCCAATCACCCCGAACATTTGCGCGTTCGCGAGGCGCTGGGCGACTTGCGGATCGGACGCTTCCAGGTCGATTATCCCATCAAAGAGACCGGCGCATGATCGGTTCGTTCACCTTTGAAAACCTACCCTGCCGTGTTGTGTTCGGCAGCGGAACGCTTGCCTCCGCCAAGGCTGAAGTCGAGCGGCTCGGCGGCAAGCGCGCGCTGGTGCTGACGACGCCGCAGCAGGAGACGCAGGGCAAGAGTCTCGGTGCGTCGCTCGGGCCGCTCTATGCGGGCCTGTTTTCCGGCGCCATCATGCATACCCCGGTCGAGGTCACGGAGCGCGCGCTCGCCGCCATGAAGGCATGCGAGGCCGACTGCGTCGTCTCGCTCGGCGGCGGATCGACCACCGGCCTTGGCAAGGCGCTCGCCTTGCGCACCGGCGTCAACCAGCTCTGCATCCCCACCACCTATGCCGGCTCGGAGATGACACCGATCGTCGGCCAGACCGAGAACGGCCTGAAGACCACGGTGCGCGATGCCGCCGTGCTGCCGGAGACCGTGATCTACGATGTCGACCTGACCCTGACGCTGCCGGCGAGCTTAGCTGCGACCTCCGGCATCAACGCGATCGCACATGCGGTGGAAGCGCTCTACGCGCGCGACGCCAATCCCGTGACATCGCTGATGGCGGAAGAAGGCATCCGCGCGCTGGCCCGCGCCCTGCCCGCCATCGCCGCGAGGAGCGACGATCGCGACGCGCGCACCGAGGCGCTCTATGGCGCCTGGTTATGCGGCGTCTGCCTCGGCACCGTCGGCATGGCACTGCATCACAAGCTCTGTCACACGCTCGGCGGCACTTTTGATCTGCCGCATGCCGAAACGCACACCATCGTGCTGCCGCATGCGCTGGCCTACAATGCACCGGCGGTGCCAGATGCGATGGCGCGCATCGCGCGCGCGATTGGCGCGGCCGATGCCTCCCAAGGGCTGTACGACCTTGCGAAGCGGCTGGATGCAAAGCTTGCGCTGCGCGACGTCGGCATGCCCGAGAGCGGCATCGACAAGGCGGCCGATCTCGCCGTCACCAACGCCTACTGGAATCCGCGTCCGCTCGAGCGGAGCGCCATCCGCGACCTGATCGCGCGCGCCTGGGCCGGCGAGCCGCCGGGCGCTATCAAACCGGCGGCGTGAAGCGATGCGGCGCACGCTGATCAAATCAGCCACCGTCATCAGCATGGATGACGCGATCGGCGACCTCTCGACCGGCGACGTGCTGGTCGAGGGCAGCCGAATCGCCGATGTGCGGCCATCGATCGACGTCGCGGCCGACACGGAGGTTGTCGACGGCAAGGGACGGATCGTCATCCCGGGCCTGATCAACGCGCATATGCACACCTGGCAGACGGGTTTGCGCGGCTATGCCGCGAACTGGACGCTGCTGGAATATTTCCGCCGCATGCATGCCGGCCTTGCGACCGTGTTCCGACCCGAGGACATCCATATCGCGACGCTGGTCGGCGCGCTGAACCAGATCAATTGCGGCACGACGACACTCGTCGACTGGTGCCACAACAATCCGACGCCAGATCACACCGACGCTGCGGTTCGCGGCCTGATCGAGAGCGGCATCCGCGCCGCCTTCTTTCATGGCTCGCCGAAACCCGAGCCGAAGCCCGGCGAGCCGCATTTCTCGGAAATCCCGCATCCGTGCCGCGAGGTGGAGCGGTTGCTGGCGGGCCCTCTCGCCGACCGCGACGGCCTCGTTACGCTCGGGCTCGCCATTCTCGGCCCGCATTACTCGACGCTCGACGTCGCCATGCACGACTTCCGCCTGGCACGGGAGCTCAAACTGATCGCATCGATGCATCAGGGCGGCGGCCCCGCCAAGACGCCGGGTGGCTGGGAAAAGCTGATCGAGGCCGGCCTCGTCGGCGCCGGCGTCAACATCGTTCATGGCAACGATCTGCCCGACGATCTGCTCGACCGGATGATCGATCTCGGCGTGTCCTTTTCGGTCACGCCCGAGAACGAGATGATCCAGGGCCATGGCTTTCCGATCACCGGACGGTTGCTGAAGCGCGGCGTGCGGCCGACCATTGGTATCGATCTGGAATCCGTACTGGCCGGCGATCTCCTCTCCGTTGCGCGCGTCGCGCTCTCGATGCAGCGGGCGCTCGACAATGCGGAGACGCGCAAGGCCAGGGGCACCATCCCGGCAACGACCACGATTCCGGTGCGCGAGGCGCTGCGCTGGATCACGACCGAAGGCGCCCGCATGCTCGGCCGCGAGCATCAGATCGGTTCGTTGACGCCGGGCAAGCTCGCCGACCTCGTCATCATCAACGCTTCCGATCTCAACCTTTTCCCGGTGCACGATCCCGTCGCGACAGTGGTGATGCAGACGAGCCTCGCCAATATCGAGGCGGTCATGATCGGCGGCGCCTGGAAGAAGCGAAATGGCCGGCTGCTGGTCGAAGCGCTCGAGAGCAAAAAAGAACTGCTGGAACAATCCGGCCGACGGCTGGTGCAGGACATCGAACGACAGGGACGCGCCGCCTGAAGGCGCCAATGGACAAGAACAATGACTGATGCTTCAAGGAATGTCGCTTTCATCGGGATCGGCAAGATGGGCCTGCCGATGTCGGTGCTCGTCGCCAAGGCCGGTTACGCCGTCACCGCATTCGATCAGAGCGCGGCGCGGATCAACGAGGCACGCGCGCAAGGCATTGCGATTGCCGCTACGCCGGCCGAGGCCGTGAGCGGCAAGACGGCAGTCGTCACGTCCCTGCCCGACGACGCTGCCTTGCGCGGCGCGCTGCTCGGTCCTGCCGGCCTCATCGCCGCGATGGCGTCCGGAGCTGTTCTCATCGAGACCAGCACCGTGAGCGTCGAGGCTTCTACCGAGGTTGCAGCCGCCGCGCAGGCGCGCGGCATTGCCTATCTTCGCTCGCCGGTCTCCGGCAATGCCAGCATCGTGCACACCGGCGCGCTGACCTGCTTCGTCTCGGGGCCGAAGGATGCCTTTGACAAGGCAAAGCCGCTGTTCGCGGCCTTCACCCGTGCGCAGACCTATCTCGGGCCGGCCGAGGAAGCACGCTACGCAAAACTCTCGGTCAATTTGATGATCGCAGTCTCGGCGGCGATGATGGCGGAGAGCCTGGCGCTGGCGCGCAAGGGCGGCATCGCCTGGCAAGACATCTTGAAGGTGCTCGACGATAGTGCAGTGGCTTCGCCGATGGTGAAGTACAAGACTGCGCCGCTGCGCAACCGCGATTTCGAGTCCACTTTCTCCTGCAAGCAGATGGCCAAGGATCTCGACCTCATCCTCGGCGCCGGCCACGCCGTCGGCGTGCCGCTGCAGCTCGCGGCGCAAGTGCGCGAGACCTATGGCTCGTTGGTCGCGCAGGGCGACGGCGAGACCGACTTCATTGCGACCGTCAAGCATCTCGAACGGTTGTCCGGCCTCGGCGAGCCGAAGCTGTGATCAACGGAGGCACACATGCGTAACTTCAACGAGAACACGATCACGGACGCGGTGCTGGAGCGGATCGCGGGGGCGACCGATCCGCGCATCAAGCAAATCAGCGAGGCGCTGGTCCGTCACCTTCATGCCTTCGTCCGAGAGGTGCGGCCGACCCAGAAGGAATGGGAATACGGCATCGACTTCCTGACCCGCACCGGGCACATGTGCGACGACAAGCGTCAGGAGTTCATCCTGCTGTCGGATACGCTCGGGGTCTCCATGCTGGTCGACGCGATCAACCATCCGGTGCCGGAGGGCGCGACCGAAACCACGGTGCTCGGTCCGTTCTTCGTCCAGGCCGCGCCGGAGAAGGAGAGCGGCGCCGATATCTCGGGTCCGATGGAAGGCGATCCGATGCTGGTCACCGGTTCGGTCTCGACCGTTGACGGAAACCCGCTTGCGGGCGCCGTGGTCGACGTCTGGCATTCCGACGATGACGGCTATTACGACGTGCAGCAGCTCGACGCCATCGGCGATCTCGCGATGCGTGCCCGCTTCCACACCGACCAGAACGGCCGCTTCCATTTCTGGTCGATCAAGCCGGCCGCCTATCCGATCCCGCATGACGGCCCGGTGGGCGAGATGCTGGAGGTCCAGGGCCGCCATCCCTGGCGTCCCGCCCATGTGCACTTCATGATCTCGTCGCCCGGTTTCGAGCAGCTGGTGACCCACGTGTTCGTCGCCGGCGACCAGTATCTCGACTCCGACGTGGTGTTCGGCGTCAAGGACAGCCTGATCCGCGAATTCGTCCGCCACCCTGCCGGCCATGCGCCGGATGGTCGCATGGTGGACAGCGCGTATTTTCATCTCAACTATGATTTCGGCCTGAAGCAGGTTGCGAGCAACGCGCAAGCCGCCTAAGCCGAACGACAACGCAGCGGACCGGCAAGAGTCCGTCATCGGGGCAGAGAGGGACGAAGGATGGGACCGCGGATCAGCACGTCAGCATTGGCCGATCGCCTCACCGGCATGATCGGCCCGCGCGCCAGCGTCGCGCGCGGCGTGCTCGATCAGCACGGGCAGAGCGAGTCGCATTACCGCAATCTGCCGCCCGACATCGTCGTCTTCCCTGAAACAACGCAGGAGGTCGCCGAGATCGTGAAACTCTGCGCGAGCGCGGGGATGCCGATCGTCCCGTTCGGCGCCGGCACCTCCCTCGAAGGCAACGCCGCCGCGGTTGCCGGCGGCGTCTGCTTCGATTTCGCGCGCATGAACAAGATGCTTGCCGTGCACGACAGCGACATGGATGTCGTGGTGCAGCCCGGCATCACGCGAAAACAGCTCAATGCGGAGCTGCGGGCGACCGGCCTGTTCTTTCCGATCGACCCGGGCGCGGACGCCTCGATCGGCGGCATGACCTCCACGCGCGCCTCCGGCACCATGGCGGTGCGCTACGGCACCATGAAGGACAATGTCATGGCGCTGGAGGTGGTGCTCGCGGATGGGCGCGTGATCCGCACCGCCAAGCGCGCGCGCAAATCGGCGGCCGGCTATGATCTGACGCGCATGTTCGTCGGCGCCGAAGGCACGCTTGGTGTCATCACCGAGATCACGCTGAAGGTACATCCCGTGCCGCAGGCGATCTCCGCCGCGGTGTGCAGCTTCGATAGCCTGCAAAACGCCGTCGATACCGCCATTTCCGTGATCCAGTCGGCAATCCCCGTCGCGCGCATCGAGTTGCTCGACGACGTCATGATGCGCGGCATCAATGCCTACGCCAAGCTCGGCTATCGCGAGGCCCCGACCTTGTTCTTCGAATTCCATGGCTCCGAGGCTTCCGTCGCCGAGCAGGCCGAGGCCGCGCAGGCCATCGCCGCCGACCATGGCGGCCATGGCTTTGCCTGGGCCAAGGCGCCGGAAGACCGCAGCCGGCTCTGGCACGCCCGCGACAACACGCTCTATGCGGGCCTCGGCTTGCGACCCGGTGCACGCGCGGTGATCACCGATGTCTGCGTGCCGATCTCGCGGCTGGCCGAATGCCTGACCGAGACGCGGCGCGATGCGGACGAGCACGGTTTCACGGCGCCGATCGTCGGCCATGTCGGCGACGGCAATTTCCACATGCTGATCCTGATCGACACGGCAAAGTCCGACGAGATCGAGGGCGCCAAGGCGCTCCAGGCCCGCATGGTCGCGCGCGCCATCGCCATGGACGGCACCTGCACCGGCGAGCACGGCATCGGGCTCGGCAAGATCGATTATCTCACCGACGAGCTCGGCGAGGCCGTCAACGTGATGCGGCAGGTCAAGACCGCACTCGACCCGAACGGTCTCATGAATCCCGGAAAGATCTTTGCCAGCGGAGCGCAGGCATGAGCAGCGCAGCATTGGCCGTTGAACCCTCTCCGCCGACACCGCTCTTGGAGCTGCGCGGCATCAGCAAGGAATTTCCCGGCGTCAAGGCGCTGGATGACGTGTCCTTCGCCGTCTACCCCGGCGAAGTCCATATGCTGCTGGGCGAGAACGGCGCCGGCAAGTCGAGCCTGATGAAGGTGCTGTGCGGCGCCTACCGCGCCGATGCCGGCGAATTCTTCTACAAGGGCGAGAAGGTCGAGATCAGCTCGACCGCGGATGCGCAGAAGCTCGGCATTGCCGTCATCTTCCAGGAATTCTCGCTGGTCCCCTATCTCGATATCGCCCAGAACATCTTCCTCGGTCGCGAGCCGAAAGGCCGCATTCCCGGAAGCATCGACCGCCGCAAGATCCTGGCTGACGCGCGTCGTGTCCTCAGCACCATCGGTTTCGACATCGATCCTTCCACCACCGTCGACAAGTTAGGGGTGGCACAGCAGCAGATGGTCGAGATCGCCAAGGCGATCAGCCAGAACGCCCGCATCCTCGTGATGGACGAGCCGACGGCCGCGCTGTCCGACCGCGAGACCGAACTGCTGTTCGCGCTGATCGCGCGGCTGAAGGCCGACGGCGTGTCGATCGTCTACATCTCACACCGGATGGCCGAGGTGTTCGCGCTCGGCGACCGCATCACCGTGCTGCGCGACGGCCGCCGCATCGACGGCGTCCGGCCCGCCGACGTGACACCGGACCAGCTCGTTCGCATGATGGTCGGCCGCAATGTCGACATGACCTACCCGCGCAACTTTGCCGACAAGCCCGGCGAGGTGCTGCTGGAGGTCAAGGGCCTGACCTCCTCGACCGGCATCTCCGACATCAACATCGAGGTGCGCCGGGGCGAGATCGTCGGCCTGTGCGGCCTCGTCGGCTCCGGCCGCAGCGAGGTTGCCCGCGCCATTTTCGGCGCCGATCCCATGACATCGGGCGAGATCGTCTTCGACGGCAAGACCATCTCCGGCGAGCCTGACCTTGCCGCCCGCCGCGGCATCGCGCTGATCCCGGAGAGCCGCAAGAGCGAGGGCCTCGCGCTGCTACGATCAGTCAGCGATAATCTGGTGGTATCGGCGCTGCGAAAGCTGTTCCCGAGCGGCCTGTTCGACCAGCGCAGTGCGCAGCGCACCTCCGACGGCCTGATCCGGCAATTGAGGATCGCGACACCGAGTGCGCGCCAGACCGTTGGCCTGCTCTCGGGCGGCAACCAGCAGAAGGTCGTGATCGGCAAGTGGCTGGCGGCCGGCTCGAAGCTGTTCATCTTCGACGAACCGACGCGCGGCATCGACATCGGCGCCAAGTCGGAGATCTTTGCCCTGATCGACCGCCTCGTCGCGGACGGCGCGGCCGCCTTGATGATCTCGTCCGAACAGGTCGAGATCTGCCATGTCTGCGACCGCGCCTATGTGATGCGCGAGGGCCGCATCGCCGGGCACCTGACACGCAACGAACTGACCGAGGAGAACATCGTGCGACTGGGGATGCATTATGCGTGAAGCCGCGGTCATCTCGCAACCCAATCCGCTGCAACGCATTCCCGGCGTTGCCATGGTGCTGGTGCTGCTGATCGCGCTGTTCAGCGCAATCGCGCCCGGCTTCCTGTCGGTCGCCAACCTCTCCAACGTGCTGGTGCAGTCGACCATCCTGACCATGCTCGCGCTGCCGATGACACTGATCATCATGACCGAGGGGCTGGACCTGTCGATGGGCGCGGTGCTGACGCTGACCTCGCTCTGCGTCGCGATCGTGTCGCTCGCGACGAAATCGATGTTGCTGGGGTTAGGTGCCGGCCTGCTGGTCGGCGCGGGCTTCGGCATCGTCAACGGCTGGCTGGTCGCGATCCTGGGCATTCCGCCCTTTGTCGCGACGCTGGGCACGCTCGGCATGGCGCAGGGCCTGTCGCTGATCGTCAGCGACGGCCAGAGCGTGGTCGGCATTCCCCACAGCGTGCGCGACATCTACTCGGCGACACTTCTCGGCATTCCCGTGCCGATCGTGATGGCGCTGGTGACCTATGCGGCCTTTCACGGCCTGCTCTATCACACCCGCTTCGGCACCTATATCTTCGCGCTGGGCGGCAATCGCGAGGCGCTGCGCTATGCCGGACTCTCGCCGAACAAGCTGCTGATCGCAGTCTATGCGATCGGCGGCGCCATGGCAGGAATCGCGGGCCTGTTGATGACTGCGCGGATGAATTCCGGCCATCCCACCGCCGGCCTTGGTCTCGAATTCGATGCCATCGCGGCCGTCGCCGTCGGCGGCACGTCGTTCGAGCGCGGCAATGGCTGGCTGCTCGGCACCGTACTGGGCGTGATTGCGGTCGGCGTGTTGCGCAATGGGCTGAACCTGATCTCGCTGCCGTCCTCGGTGCAGGTCGCAAGCGTCGGCGTGCTCGTCATCGTCGCGCTGTTCCTCGATGGCCTCAGGAGCCGCGCATGACCGACATCACCAAAGATGCCATCGCGCCGCCCCGCTCCTTCCTATCGCAGGACGCGATCCAGCTGTTCTATCGCCTGCTCGCGGCACTGCTGATCTGCGCGGTGCTGGCCGTGCTCAGCGATTCCTTCCTGAGCCTCGGCAACATCCTCAACGTGCTGAGGCAGGCGAGCCTGACCTTCTTCATCGCCTCCGGCCTGACGCTGGTGGTCTTGACCGCCGGCCTCGACCTCTCTGTCGGCGCCAATGTCGCGCTGTCGGCCTGTATCGCCGGCACGGTGATCCACAAGACCGGCTCGCCGGCGCTCGGCATCCTCACCGGGCTTGCCTGCGGCGGCATCGTTGGCCTCCTCAACGGCGTCATGGTCACCGCGCTCCGCATCCCCTCCTTCATCGCCACCTATGGCATGCTATGGGTGCTGAACGGCCTCACTTATTGGTACATGGCGGGCGAGACCCTTCACGGCTTCCCCGCCGGCTTCCGCCAGATCGGCAGCGGCTATCTGTTCGGCCTTCCGATCCCGGTCTATCTGCTGCTGGTGTTCCTCGGCATCGGGACGCTGTTCGCGCAACGGACGATCTGGGGCCAGGAGATCTATGCGATCGGCGCCAATCCGGTCGCCGCCCGGCTCTCCGGCATCCCCGTCGCGCGCCGCCTGCTGCTGGTCTATGCCGTCTCCGGCACCATGGCGGGACTCGCTTCGATCATCTTCCTGTCGCGCCTGAATTCGGCCGAGGCCGATATCGGCGAAAGCCTGACGTTGCCGGCGATTGCGGCGGTGCTGATCGGCGGCACCTCGCTGTTCGGCGGCGTCGGCACCGTGTTCGGCACCTTCATCGGCGTACTGATCCTGACCTTGGTGCTGAACGGCATGAACCTGCTCTCGGTCAGCGCCAACTGGCAGCCGCTGGTGACAGGCATCATCGTCATTCTCGCGGTCTGGCTCGACATGAAGACCCGCCGCCGCGCGCAATGAGCTTTTAGAAATCCAACAAGCAAAATGAGGGATGGAGGCTACATGAAACTGAAACTTGGCTATCTGACGCTGCCGCTGCTGATGGCGGCTGCGTTCACCACGGGAGCGCGCGCCGACGGCGAGACCATCGCCGTCTTCACCAAGAACCAGACCAACCCGTTCTTCCAGACGGTGCGGGTCGGCGCCGACAACATGGCGAAGACGCTGAACGCGAAGACGCTGCAGTACATCCCGACCAAGCCCGACAGCATCCCCGAGCAGCTCAGCCAGATCGAGGACGTCGTCGTGAAGAAGCCGAGCGCGATCGTCTTCACGCCGGTCGACTACAAGGCGATGGTGCCGGGGGTCGAGAAGATCAACGAGGCCAAAATCCCCGTCGTCAACATCACCGACCGTTCGGCGGGTGGCAAATTCCTCTCCTTCGTCGGCGCCGACGATTACAGCCTTGGGCTCGAGACCGCGCGCTACCTGCTCAAGACGCTGGGCGGCAAGGGCAACATCGTCATCATCGAGGGCGTCAAGGGCTCACTGACCAATGTCGACCGCGTCCGCGGCTTCAACGCTGCGCTGAAGGAGGCTCCGGGCGCCAAGCTGCTGGCCTCGCAGCCCGGCAATTACCAGCGGCTGCAGGCGCTCCAGGTGATGGAGAACCTGATGCAGTCGAACTCGCAGATCGACGGCGTGCTCGCCGCCAACGATGCCATGGCGGTCGGCGCGATCGAGGCGCTCGACGGCGCCAACCGCAAAGCCCAGGTGATCGGCATCAACGGCACCAAGGAAGCGATCGACGCGATCAAATCCGGCAAGCTGCTCGCGAGCGGCGACTATAACGGATTTGCGCAAGGGTGCCTCGGCACCATGATGGCGATCCGCTCCTTGCGCAACCAGCCGGTCATCAACGAGATCGTGCTGAAGCCGACCGTCATCACCAAGGACAATTTTGGGCCGTTCGACGTGCCGCTGGAGCAGCGGACCTGCCCGACCTTCGAGGAAGCGGGCAAGCTCGGCGCCAAGTAGACTAACCGATCACGTCAAGTCCGGACGGCCGCCGCTCGCGGCCGTCCCAAGAACTGAAGCAAGAAACGGAGACATCATGCTGTTCGCCATTCACGCCGTCGACCGCGCCGGCGCGCTGCCGACCCGGCTTGCCAATTACGACGCCCACAAGGCTTTCCTGGGCGACACATCGCGCTTCGGCGTCAAGATCGTGATGTCGGGGCCGCTCGTTTCCGACGACGGCGCGACCATGATCGGCAGCCTGTTCCTGATCGAGGCGCCCGGCCGTGGCGAAGTCGAAGCCTTCAACCGCGCCGATCCCTTTGCCGCCGCCGGCATCTGGGAAAAGGTCACGATCACGGGCTTCCTGCGCCGGCAGGGTTGAGGCCGGCCAAATCAAAAACGCAAAAACAACCCCATGCACAGTAGAACGGGGTTGTTTTTGCATACAAATTTCCGTCGCGTCGAGCGCGCTTTAGCTCGTCGATCGCAAAGCGCAATGGCTTCAGGTTCAATCGATTCCGGGGCGGCTCGTTCACCTCTCCCGCTCGCGGGAGAGGTCGGCGCGCAGCGCCGGGTCAGGGCTTTCTCCTCTAGGGGACTGTCCCATTGCGGAGACACCCTCTCCCCAACCCTCTCCCGCAAGCGGGAGAGGGAGCGCACCTTCGGTGCAGCAAACAAGCCTGATCTCATCACGCTTTAGCTGCTCGTCGCCGGCGCCCCCTCTTCGAGATGACAGGCCACCCACTGCTCGGCTCCAATCGCGCGAAGCACCGGCTCCTCGGTCCGGCAGCGATCGAAGACGAAGGGGCAGCGGGTGTGGAAGCGGCATCCGCGCGGCGGATTGATCGGGCTCGGCACGTCGCCTTTGAGGATGATGGGATGGCGCTGGGCGCCGGGCTCGGGCAGCGGCACCGCGGAGAGCAGCGCCTTGGTGTAGGGATGTCTCGGTGCCGCAAAGATCTCGCGGCGCGGGGCGACCTCGACGATCTTGCCGAGATACATCACCGCGACGCGGTGCGTCATATGCTCGACGATCGCGAGATCATGGCTGATGAACAAGAGCGCGAGGCCGAATTCGCGCTGGAGATCCTGGAGCAGGTTGACGATCTGCGCCTTGACCGAGACGTCGAGCGCGGAGACCGCCTCGTCGCAGACGATCAGCTCGGGCTCGGCCGCCAGCGCCCGCGCGATGCCGATGCGCTGGCGCTGGCCGCCGGAGAACTCGTGCGGCCGGCGGTTCAACGCCTCGCGCGGCAGGCGCACGGTATCCATCAGCGCGGTGACGCGCAGCTCGAGGTCTTCCGCGGACTTGGCGAGACCGAAATTGCGGATCGGCTCGGCCAGGATGTCGCGCACGCGCATGCGCGGATTGAGGCTCGAGAACGGATCCTGGAACACCACCTGCACGCGGCGGCGCATCTGGCGCATCGTGCTCGGCGCAGCGTCGTCGATCCGCTGGCCGTCGAGGATGACCTGTCCCGCAGTGATGTCGAACAGCCGCAGGATGGCGCGGCCGACCGTCGACTTGCCGCAGCCGGACTCGCCGACCAGCGACAGTGTCTCGCCGCGCGCGATCTCGAACGACACGCCGTCGACTGCATAGACGAATTCGGACTTGCGGCCGAACAGGCCGGTCTTGACCGGAAAGTGCTTCTTGAGGTCGTTGACCTGGAGCAGCGGAGGACTCATGCCGCGACAGCTCCCTTGGCCGCATAGTGGCAGGCGGCGATGTGACGGGGCCCCTTCTCTTCGAGTCCCGGCGCATATTGCCGGCAAAGATCGGTCGCAAGCGCACAGCGCCCGGCAAAGACGCAGCCGGTGATGGGCTTGCGCAGATCAGGCACCTGCCCCGGGATCTCGGCGAGCCTCGTTGCCGTCCCGGCGAGCGAGGAGCCAAGCTTTGGCACCGCGCCGAGCAGGCCCTGCGTATAGGGATGGCGCGGCGAGCGAAACAGCTCGGCGACAGGCGCTTCCTCGACCTTGCGGCCGGCATACATCACCATGACGCGTTCAGCGATTTCGGCGACGACGCCGAGATCGTGGGTGATCAGGATGATGGCCGCGCCAACCCGGCGCTTGAGGTCCAGCATCAGCTTGAGAATTTGTGCCTGGATGGTCACGTCGAGCGCCGTGGTCGGCTCGTCCGCGATGAGGAGCTTCGGATTGCAGGCGAGCGCGATGGCGATCATGACACGCTGGCGCATGCCGCCGGAGAGCTGGTGCGGATATTCGCGCACGCGGCGCTTCGGCTCGGGAATGCCGACCAGCGTCAGCATCTCGATCGCATGCGTCTCGGCAGCCTGCTTGTCCAGGCCCTGATGGATCATCAAGGTCTCGCGGATCTGGCGCCCGACGGTGAGGACCGGGTTCAGGCTCGTCATCGGTTCCTGGAAGATCATCGAGATGTCGTTGCCGCGGATGGCGCGCATCTCACGATCGGACAGTTGCAGCAGGTCCCTGCCCGCAAAGCGGATGGCGCCGGCGATCCTGCCCGGCGGCTCCGGGACGAGCCGCATCAGCGACATCGAGGTCACCGACTTGCCGCAGCCGGATTCGCCGACGATGGCGAGCGTCTCGCCTTCGTTGACATGGAAGGACACGCCGTCGACGGCGCGGTTGATGCCGCCGGGGGTGCGGAAATGGGTCTGGAGGTTCTCGACTTCGAGCAGCGCCATCGCGATCAGCCTCGATACATCAGAGGCTCTTGGCCATGCGCGGATCGAGCGCATCGCGAAGGCCATCGCCAAGCAGGTTCACGGCGAGCACGGTGACGGACAGGAACGCCGCCGGAAAGAACACGATGTAGGGCTTGACCTGCCACAATGCACGGCCCTCGGCCATGATGTTGCCCCAGGACGGAATGGTCGGCGGCGTCCCGGCGCCGATGAAGGACAGGATCGCCTCCGTGATCATGGCGCTGGCGCAGATATAGGTCGCCTGCACCAGCATCGGCGCCACCGTGTTGGGCAGGATGTGGCGCAAAATGATCATCGGCGTGCGCGTGCCGCAGGCGACGGCTGCGTCCACATAAGGCTGCTCGCGCAGCGACAGCACCACGCTGCGCACGAGGCGCGAGACGCGCGGGATTTCCGCGATGGTTATGGCGAGGACGACGTTGCCGACGCTGCCGCGCGTCAGCGCCATCAGCGCGATCGCGAGCAAGATCGGCGGGATCGACATCAGCCCGTCCATGAAGCGCATCAAAATGCCGTCGGCCCAGCGGATGAAGCCGGAGACCATGCCGATGGCGAGGCCCGCCGCGGACGCGAAGATCGCAACCGATAGCCCGACCGTGAGCGAGACCCGCGCGCCGAACAGCACGCGCGAATAGATGTCGCGGCCGAGCACGTCAGTGCCGAACCAGAAATCGGCCGACGGCGCCCGGGTGCGCTTGGCCGGCGCCAGCGCGGTCGGGTCGACCGTTCCGAGATGGGCTGCGAAAATCGCGATCAGGACCAGCGTCAGCAGCAGCGCGCCACCAATCGCGACGGTGGGATGGCCGCGCAAGAGCCCGATGAAGCCGCGCCGGATCGTGACCGGCCGCAGGATCTCGGGCAGTTGCGGCGCGACGACGAGGCCGGCGGGAAGCGATTGCGAATTGACGGTCGTATCGGTCAATAGCGGATCCTCGGGTCAACGAGCGTGTAGATGACGTCGATCATCAGATTGACGAGGACGTAGACGAAGCTGAACAGCAGCACGATGCCCTGGATGACGGGATAGTCGCGGCGCAGGATCGCATCGATCGTGAGCCGGCCAAGGCCGGGGATCGCGAACACGCTCTCCGTGACCACCGCGCCGCCGATCAGGAGCGCGATGCCGATCCCAATCACCGTGACGATCGGCACCGCCGCGTTCTTGAGCGCGTGAATGAACAGAATGCCGCCCTGCCCGAGGCCCTTGGCGCGCGCGGTGCGGATATAGTCCTGCTGCAACACTTCGAGCATGGCCGCGCGGGTGATGCGCGCGACCAGCGCGATATAGACGCAGCCGAGCGCGATTGCCGGCAGAATCAGGTTCTCGAGCCATGGCCAGAAGCCTGCCGTGAGCGGCGTATAGCCCTGCACCGGAAGCCATTCCAATTCGAGCGCGAAGACGTAGGCGAGCATGTAGCCGACCACGAACACCGGCAGCGAAAAGCCGAACACGGCAAAGCCCATGATGGCGCGGTCGATCAGGCTGCCGGCCTTCCAAGCCGCCACTACACCGAGCGGCACCGCGACCACGATCGTGAGCAGGAGCGTGACGATCATCAGCGACAGCGTCGGTCCGAGGCGCTGGCCGATCATCGCCGACACCGGCAGATTGGTGAAGATCGAGGTGCCGAGATCGCCGTGCAGGATGCGCCAGACCCAGCTTCCGAACTGGACCAGGAAGGGACGGTCGAGGCCGAGGCTCTGGCGGATGCGCTCCACATCCTCCGGGCTCGCCTGGTCGCCCGCGATCACCACGGCGGGATCGCCCGGCGCGATGTAGAGCAGGCTGAACACGAACAGCGCGACGATCGCCATCACCGGCAAGGTCGCGACGATGCGACGGAGGATGTAAGAGAGCATCTGGCTTCAGCGCACGATCATGCGGACTTCGACACGCCCCAGAAGAACGGCAGCGGCCCCTTGGTGATGCCGGAGACGTTCTTGCGCCAGGCCGTGTAGGTCAGGAAGAAGCCTGTCGGCGCATAGACGACATCCTCGAGCGCCGCCTTATTGACCCGCCCGATCGCGGCCTTCTCCTCCTCGAGATTCTTGGCGTCGAACCAGGCCGAAATCTCCTTCTCGGTGTTCGGGCTGTTGGGCCAGCCGAACCAGGCCTTGTCGCCGTTGGCACGGATGGCGGTGTAGGCGGCGGGCGTGATGCAGTCGGCGCCGGCATGCCAGCTGTGGAACATGTTCCAGCCGCCCTGTCCCGGCGGCGTCTTCGCCGCACGGCGAGAGCCAACCGTGCCCCAATCGGTCGCGACGAAGTCGACATTCATGCCAAGCCGTTTCAGGAGGTCCGCGGTGACGTCGCCTTGCGCCTTCGTGATCGGCTGGTCCTGCGCCACCAGACACGTCACCGGCTGGCCGGAATAGCCACTCTCGGCCAGCAGCTTCTTGGCGGCATCGAAGTCGCGCTTGCCCTTGAGAATCTCGCCGCCCAGTTCGCTGTAGAGCGGCGTGTCCGGCGTGAAGAAGCCCGGCAGCGGCTTCCACAGTGCGGTGTCGTCGCCGACGATCGCGCGCATATAGTCTTCCTGGCTGAGCGCCATCAGCACCGCGCGCCGCGCCCGCACGTCGTTGAACGGCGCGAACAGGTGGTTCATGCGGAACGAGCCGATATTGCCGAGGGGATCGCCGATGTCGACGCTGATGTTCTTGTTCTTCTTCAGCACGGGCACGAGATCGGCGATCGGGTTCTCCCACCAGTCGACCTCGCCGTTCTGCAACGCAGCCGCCGCGGTCGCCGGGTCCGGCATCACCACCCACTCCACGCGATCAATCAGGATCTGCTTGCCGCCCGCAAGCCAGGATGCTTTCTCTTGCCGCGGCACGTAGTCGGCGAACTTCTCGAACACGGCTTTCGCGCCGGGCACCCATTCGCCCTTGACGAACTTCATCGGACCGGAGCCGACATAATCGGTGATCTGCTTGAACGGATCGGTCTGTGCGATGCGCTCCGGCATGATGAACGAGCAAGGCGAATTGTTCTTCGCCAGCGCGTAAAGCATCTTCGGATAGGGCTGCTTCAGCACCCATTTGAAGGTGCGGTCGTCGACAGCGGTCAATTCCTGCTGGAGCGCCTTGATCATAAGGCCCATCGGATCGCGGGCCGCCCAGCGGGAAAGGCTCGCGACGACGTCCTTGCTCAGCACCGGCTCGCCGTCATGGAACTTGAGGCCAGGCCTTAAGCGGAATGTCCAGGTCCTGCCGTCGTCGGAGGTCTCCTCGGACTCGACCATCTGCCGCTGCGGCTGGAGCGAGGAATCGATGCCGTAGAGCGTATCCCAGACCATCGCGGCAGCATTGCGCACGACGTATTGGGTGCCCCAGATCGGATCGAAATTGGCGAGGTTCGCTTGCGGCACGAAGCGCAACGTGCGCGCCGCCGCGCCTTGCGACAGCGCAGGGGCCGAGAGGCCACCCGTCAACGCCAGGCTGCCCGCGCCAGCCAGTCCCTTCAATACGGTCCTGCGATCCATGAAGTCCTCCCACTATTGCCGTGATGCCGGCCATCATTGGCCAAGGGCAGGTGAAACCTGCCCGTTGGCGTGCAAATGGTATGCCACTAACTGCGCCTTCGCCAGCGGCGATTTGGGGGGACTTCGCGCCTCCTTGCAGACGCTGCCGCGATCAAGCGCGGCGCATCGCTGCCACGGCATGTTTTGCCGTAGCTTTTCGTTTCCTTAAGCGCTCGCCAGAAGGATGCAGGCAACGCTGTATGCATCCGCGAAGGGACTTGCGGTGGTGGCGATCACGGCCACCGGCCGCGCGGATGTGCCTTGTCGCTGTCCGCGCGGGCAAAGGATCGCAGCCAGGGCAATCGCGTATGGTATTTTGAGCGGCCTGAGCGCGCGCCTCGAAGGATCGCCGCAGGGAAGTCGCCTTCAAATGCGATTGCCTTGGGATCGCAGGGGTTAGCCTTTGCAGACTGCGCCTCGCACAGTCGCAAGGCTAACCCTTACACCATTCTTACGCGCTCGCCTGGGTGACGAACTTCGTATTGAGGTAACCCTCGATCGCTTCGAGGCCGCCTTCGGAGCCGTAACCGGAATCCTTGATGCCGCCGAACGGCACTTCCGGCAGCGCGAGGCCATGGTGGTTGATCGAGACCATGCCGCTCTCGATGTCGGAGCCGATCGCCTGCATCGTCTTGGTCGAGGTGGTGTAGGCATAGGCTGCAAGGCCGTAAGGCAGACGGTTCGCTTCCGCCACCACCTCGTCGTAGCTGCGGAACGAGGTGATCGGCGCGAGCGGTCCGAACGGCTCCTCGTTCATGATGCGCGCATCGCGCGGCACGTCGGTCAGCACGGTCGGCTCGAAGAAGAAGCCTTCATTGCCGATACGCTTGCCGCCGGCCTGCACCTTGGCGCCGCGCTGGACCGCGTCGGAGACCAAGCCCTCCATGGCTTCGACGCGGCGCGGGTTCGCCAGCGGCCCCATGCGGGTGTCCTTGTCGAGGCCGTTGCCGACCTTGAGGCTCTTGGCCGCCGCCACGAACTTGTCGACGAAGGGCTGGTAGACGCTTTCATGCACGAGGAAACGCGTCGGCGAGACGCAGACCTGGCCCGCGTTGCGGAATTTGTTGGCCGACAGGATTTTTGCGGCGTTGTCGAGATCAGCGTCGGCGAACACGATCGCCGGCGCATGACCGCCGAGCTCCATGGTGACGCGCTTCATGTGCAGGCCGGCGAGCGCAGCCAGATGCTTGCCGACCGCGGTCGAGCCGGTGAAGCTGATCTTACGGATGATCGGATGCGGAATGAGATATTCCGACACTTCCGCCGGCACGCCGAACACCAGCTGGACGACACCGGGGGGAATGCCCGCGTCAGCATAGGCGCGCACCAGCTCCATGCAGCTTGCCGGCGTCTCTTCCGGTCCCTTGACGATGATCGAGCAGCCGGCGGCGAGCGCGGCCGAGATCTTGCGCACGGCCTGGTTGATCGGGAAATTCCAGGGCGTGAACGCGGCGACCGGGCCGACCGGCTCCTTGGTCACGAGTTGTGAGACGTTGCCCATCCGCGGCGGCACGATGCGGCCATAGGCGCGGCGGGCCTCCTCGGAGAACCAGTCGATGAGGTCGCCGGCCAGCATGGTCTCGCCCTGGGCTTCCACCACCGGCTTGCCCTGCTCCATGGTCATCACCGGCGCGATCTCGGCGGCGCGCGTGCGGATGATGTCGGCCGCTTTCCGCATCAGCTTGTAGCGGTCGAACGGCGAGGTCTTGCGCCAGACCTCGAAGCCGGCCTTGGCCGCCTCCAGCGCGCGGTCGAGGTCCGCACGCGAGGCGTGCGGGGTCTTGCCGATCGGCTGGCCGGTGGCGGGATTGAGGATGTTCTCCGACTTGCCGGACGTGCCGTCGGTCCACTCGCCGGCGATGAACATCTGAACTTTCGGGTACATCCTTGCTGCCTCCTGCATGATTTTCGGTCTTCGACGGGTTGCTGCCGCCGCTTCGAGCGAGCGCAGAGCTACACCGAAAGGCGGCCGGCGAAAAGGCGTCAATGACGATAGGGCAAGGCATTGCTGATCTGCCGACCCGACCGTATCGAGCCGCAGTTGCGCCTTAATTCAGGCTGCCAGCGACGACCGCAAGCGCCGCCAGCCGATGACGATGCCGGTGATGGAGAAGGTCAGCCCGAGCGTGCAGAGGCTGACGATCACCACATCACGCAGCCGCGGGTGGGCCAGCAAGACCGGGAAGTCGAGCGTGTGCAACGCGCTGTAAAGCCAGCGGTAGGCGCGCCGCGACGGATCCAGTCTTTGCAGCACGCCGCCGTCGCCGCCATCGATGTCGAACCAGAGGTCGCCGTCACAGCGCGAGCGGTAGACCGGTGCACCCGGCGTTGTGGATGGCGCGGGGTAGTCGTCGCTATCAGGAAGGACGGACGGTAGGCCGCAGCCGACTGCAAAGCGCCCCATCAGAGCCTGAATCTCGTGCACATCAAGGAATCCCGCCAGTCCATCGCGCGGCGCATCCCCTCTCCTGCTCAAGGTCTGACGGCCGAGGGCGACCCGATCGCGCCGATAGACTTTGCCGTTGAAGGCGAACCATTCGGCCTCGCGCGCCGCGGGAGATATCGGTTGCCGATCGAGCGATGGGGCCTCCCTCCAATCCGGCGAGGCGTTCATCAGGCCGGCCTCTGCCGGCGTCAACTGGCCGCGCGAGAACAGCCGGCCATGATCCATCGAGAGCCAGCCGCTGAAGATCCAGGTCAGCACGAAGACCGTCGCTGCGAGGCCAATGAGGTGATGCAGCGCATGCCAGCCACGGTAAGGTGTGGAGATTTGCCTCTTGGAAATCCTGATCCGCGCGATCCCGAGCACGGCGCCCAGCACAGCCGCGATCAGGGCCAGCAGCGCCAAGGTCCAGACCACGCGGTCCCACAGGGACCAATTGCTGCGCAGGACGGTCGGATAGATCCAGTGCAGCACGCTGCCGACAAGATTCCAGCCGCGCTCGCTGCGCGTCGTATCAAGCACGATCTCACCGGTCGACGACGAGACGTAGACTTCCGTCCCCGCAGCATCGCCGAGGGCCACGCGAAACAGCGGGCGATGGCGATCGAAGCCGTTCGGCACGCTCCACTGATCGTAGTCCGAACGCCCGACGATCGTCGCATGCGAGGCATCGATCTCGCGCTGGCGCGCATGAGCCTGCGCAATAGCCAGTGCGACATCAGCGGATTTCACCGACGCATCGTTCCCGTCGGCCGCACTGATCGCGCGCTGACGCGAGGGACCCGAGACGATGTAGACTGTGCCGTCGCTCCGCTGGAGCAGCCGAACGCGCGTGGCATCCGCGATCCCGCTCGCAGCAATGGCGTCCGCGATCGATATCGTCACTTCTCCGCGATCCAAAGGCGCGAGTCCGGCAAATCGCTCTGCTTCCGTCAGGGACGGAAACGGAACGAAGTGCATCACGATCCCGCTCGCGAACCACATCGCGAACAGCAGGCAGAACGCGATCCCGAGCCAGCGGTGCGAGAGGACGATCGCGCTCATCTTATGCTCGCGGCCTCACCATTTGAACGCCGCCGAGATCTCATAGGTGCGCGGCGCGCCCAGGAGGATCTGGTCTGGATAGAACGGATCGCCCCAGATCGCGTAGCGCTTGTCGGTGATGTTGCGGACGCGGAAGGTCAGGCGAGCCTGGTCGACCGCATTGAACACCGCTTTGGGGATGTCGACGAAGGCATAGACGTCGGCGACGGTATAGGCCTTCATCGTCACGACGTTGGCATCGGTGTTGTAACGGTCGCCGACATGGCGGCCGGTAATGCCGAGCTCCACCGGCCAGGGCGTGAAGAAGCGCCAGGATGCGCCGGCGTTGGCCACGATGCGCGGCACGTTCGGCGGCGTATTGCCGGAGAACGAGCCGCCTGCAAAGTTGTAGTCGGCATAGCGCGCATCGACATAGGCGATGTTGCCCCAGAGACGCAGGGGCTCGATCGGGCGCACGGCCCCCGCGAGCTCCACGCCCTTCGACTCCTGCCGCCCGGCGATGTTGAGCTGCATGCCGCCGGCTGCGGCATAGACGTTCTTGCGCACGATGTCGTAGGCGGAAAACGACCACTCCGCCCGGTTGTCCCAGAACAGGTGCTTGACGCCGGTCTCATAGGTGCGCGCGGTGGTCAGGTCGAGCGGCTGGGTGGGTGCGAGCAGGAAAATGTTGTTGGCTGCGATATCGGCGCCGGTGGCGTACTGGCTGAAGAAGGTCAGGCCAGGAACGGCCTCCCAGGTGTAGCCGATGCGGCCGGTGACCGGCGCCCAGTCTTTCGTGAAGGGAAAGCCGGCCTTCTCTAACCCGTTCTTGTCGGTCGAGTTGCGGTCGAGCCCGATGTGCTCGACACGCAGGCCCCCGATCAGCGCGAAGCTGCGGGTCAGCTTCAGCCGGTCCTCGAACGACAGCGCCTCGTTGTCGATGCGCGCGGTCTGCTGCTGTGTCGTGAGCAGACCATAAAAGCCGCGGTTGGGATCGACCAGCGAAACGGAATCGCCGGGAAAGTTTGCCGCGCCCGGCCTTATGAAATCGAGATAGCTCGACGAGAGCGTCGTGACCAGCCGGTTGTCCAAGCCCGCGATATCAGTGTCCCAGATCAGGTCGGTGACGTTGCCGACCAGACGCTGGCTGTGTGCGACATAGAAGCGTTCGCGATCGACCAGGTTCGTCGTGGAATTGAACGCCTCGATCTCGTTGTTGAACCAGGTGCGCTCTGCGCCGTAGCCATAGGTTTGGCTTTTCAGCGTCAAATCGGGCGCGAGCTTCAGCTCGAAGCCGCCGCGCAGCCAGACCTCCTGGGCGACGTTGCGATTGTCGAGGACGTTGTAATTGGTGTTGAAGGTACGATCATCGATGGTGACGGCACCGAGATTGGTTCCGTTGTAGTTCGAGACGTAATTGCCGGAGACGATGCCGCTCGTGGCGTGCGAGCCGCTGAAGGCGATCGGCACCAGCGGCGCGCCCCAATAGGCCTTCGAGCGATCCTCCCGATATTCGATCGCGCCCCAGACCTTGAGGCTGTCGGAGATGCGGTAGTTGAGCTGGCCGGACGTGTCGAACGTCTTGACATTGGTATCGTCGGCAAAGCCGTTGAGCGTGGAACGGCTGATGTCGAAGCGGTAGTCCAGCCCCTGCACGTTGGTGCTGCCGCCGGAGCCGTAATGGGCGCGGAACGAGTTCAGGGAATCCCAGGAGAAGTCAGCTTCATTCCGGATCGGTCCGGTATGCGGCTGCTTGGTGACGAAGTTGATCGCGCCGCCGGCAGCGCCCTCGCCCGAGATCAGCGAGGCCGGGCCCTTCAGGAATTCCACGGCCTCGAGATTGGCGGTATCCGCGATCCGCGAGGTCATGTTCTGCGGACCGATCTTGATGCCGTTGTAGAGCGTGTTGATCTGGCTGTTGGTGAAGCCGCGCATGGAGAAGGCCGAAGGTTCAGCCGGGTTGTCGCCGGAGGTGACACCGACTGCGCCCTGCGCCACCTCGGAGACAGTGCGATAGCCCTGCTCGCGCATCGTCTCGGCCGAAATCACCTCGACGGTCGCCGGCGTTTCACGCACGGTGAGGCCGAGCCGCGAGGCGCTTTCGGCGACCGCATTGCTGTTGAGCGGCGTTGCTGCCGCGGCGGCCGGCGCGACAGGCTTGGGCGCTGCGGACGCGGCCGCCGGTCTGCGTGCAGCTGCACGGCGGGCGCTCTGCGCCTCCCGGCCCGCCGGCTTGGCCTGCTTGCGGGATTGCGCCGGCGACACCTCGACCGGCGGCAGGGGTTCGCGGGCCTGCTGCGCCAGTGCGGCAGATACATCCGCGGCGGCTAGTGACGCAAGAGCTGCGGAGGCAAGCAGGAAGCGGCGCGGTCGTACAATGCGGGTGGAAGACACGGTTCGAAACCTCGGTATGACGTCAGTGGCACGTCACAGCGAACGAGGTCTCACCCTGGGCTAATCAGCCGTCCGATGAAGCCGAATGTCTGTACTCCCCGACCGACATCTTCGCGTGTGACCACGGCTGACGGCAGGTCTCCTGGCTCGCGGGTCGTGACCGCTTCGTCGCCTTCCCGGGACCGAGGACCCAGTGGCTTCTGACGAAGGATTCACCGCTTACAGTTGCGGGGGCAGCCGCGGCATTGGGGCAATGTCCCCGCACCGCATTCCCTTTTCATCCCCTCTCGGGGAAACCGTCGAAGCCATCTAGGATTACGACCAAGACAGAGTCAATGTGCAAGCTGCGGCGTTATTGCCACAACAACCAACTTCCTCGGAGATGAGCGTGGAAGGCGAGACCTTCCTCTGGCTGATACGGCATGCACCGGTCGACGGCGTCACAGGGACGATCCACGCGGCTGACGCGCCGGCCGATCTCGGCGATCGCGCGCAATTGCAGGCCCTGCGGCAGTGCCTGCCGCGAGGCGCTGCGAGCTATGCCAGCCCGTCGCGGCGCACGGTCGAGACCGCCCAGGCGCTGGGACTCGCGCCCGAGCTGATGCCCGAATTCAGTGAACAAGATTTTGGCGCATGGACCGGCCGTCGGCATGACGAGATCGGCGCGGCTGGCGACGAGGCCTATGCGCAATTCTGGAGCGATCCGGCGCGCGGACGTCCGCCGGGCGGCGAGAGCTTTGAGGATCAGGTCACGCGCGTCCGGCTTGGGCTCTCGCGGATCGGCGCGGGCTCCGCAGCGCTCGTCGTGCATTCCGGCACGATCCGCGCTGCGCTCTGCATCGCGCTGGATCTGACACCGCACGCCGCCTTGCGCTTCGTGATCGATCCGCTGTCGCTCACCCGGATCGACCGGCTCGCCACCGGGTGGCGCGTCGTTTCCGTCAATCAGCGATTGGCCTGAGCCGGGTCAGGCCGGGCGATCCGGTACATTGGCCTGCGCAAACGTCGCCATGCCGTTGTGGAGCGCGCAAGCCGACCGCACCAGCGGCAGCGCGATCGCGGCGCCCGATCCCTCCCCAAGCCTGAGATCGAGGCTGATCAGCGGCTGCACGTTCAGCGCACGCAGCACCAGCCGATGCCCCTGCTCTGCCGATTGATGCGACGGCAGCAGGAACGGCCGGCACGACGGGTTGATCCGCACCGCCGCCAGCGCCGCCACCGACACGATGAAGCCGTCGATCAATACAGGGATGCGGCGTTGCGCAGCTGCAATGATCGCGCCTGAGATCGCCGCGATCTCGAGACCGCCGACGGCGCACAGGATGCTTTCGGGCGAAGCCCTCGCAATGCCATGGCGCGCAATCGCGGCATCGATCACCCGCGCCTTGTGCGCGCGTCCGGCCGCATCGATGCCGGTGCCGCTGCCGGCGATCTCCTCGGCGCTGATGCCGAGCAGGCTCGCCGCGATCGCCGCCGAGGTCGTGGTATTGCCGATGCCCATCTCGCCGAAAATCAGCAGATCGGGCTGATTGGCTGCTGCGCGCGCAACCGCGCGCTGACCGGCCTCAAACGCGAATGCCAGTTCCGCAGGTTCGAGCGCAGCTTCCACGCTGAAGTCGCGCGTCCCAGAGCGCGGCTTGTCGGTGACGATTCCCGCCATCTCCTCCTGCGCCAACGTGCCGGCGTCGACCACCTCCAGGCTGGAGCCAAGCTCGCGCGCCAGCACCGAGATCGCGGCGCCGCCGGAGGCAAAATTCGCCATCATCGCAATCGTCACGGCTTGCGGATAGGCCGACACGCCCTGCGCGACGATGCCGTGATCACCGGCGAAGACGATGATCGGCACGCGCGCGGCACGAGGAGATTCCGTCGCTTGCAGGCCCGCAAGCTCGATCGCGAGCTGCTCGAGCCGGCCGAGCGCGCCGGTCGGCTTTGTCAGTTGCGCCTGACGCGCGATGGCTGCCTCGCGATGATGCGCGGAGATCTCGGGACACTGTTGGTAGACCCATTCGGGGAGCATGCTGCCTCGCTTAACGCGTGCGCTTGAGAATGTAGCTGTCCATGATCCAGCCATGCCGCTCGCGCGCCTCCTGCCGCAACGCGACGATGCGCGGACCGACCTCAGCCAGCGCGCCGGACATGACGATCTGATCGGGCATGCCGAGATAGGCGCCCCACCAGATCTGAAGCCCGGCGGGATCGAGCGACTGGAACGCCGTGCCGCCGTCGAGCATCACCACCACGGTATCGGTGCCCTGCGGCCAGCCGCCTTCGCGCAAGCGCCGCCCCGTCGTGACCAGGAACGGCTCGCCGATGTCGTTGAGCGGCAGCGCATGCGCCGCGCACAGCGCCTGGATCGAGGTGATGCCAGGCACGACCTCGATATCAGGCAAGGGATCGAGCCGCCGCGCAATGCGCAGCGAGGAGTCGTAGAGCGAAGGATCGCCCCAGATCAGCAGCGCAACCTTGCCCTCGCCGGCGAGATGATTTGCGATCGTTTGCGACCAGGTCGCGGCCACCGCATCGTGCCAATCGTCCACGCCCTTGCGGTAGTCCGCCTCAGTCGCGTCACGCACCGGCAAGTCGAACTCGGCGATGCGCGTGCTCTCGCTGGTGAGCACGTCCGCGCAGATCGTCCGCCGCAGATCCGCAAGATCGGATTTCGCCGTCCCCTTGCGCGGGATCAGGACGAGATCGGCGGCGTTGATGGCTTGGATCGCGGCGCGCGTGAGCTGCCCGGGATCGCCGCAACCGATGCCTATCAGGGAAAGCGTGAGCATCGCGAGCGCGAAGGGCGGCCGCGCCGGCCGCCCGTTCGCTTGTCTCTTAAGCGGCGTTATGCAGGCGCGGCGTGACGAGGCCGGGCGCGGTGACGCCACGCAGCCATTTCGCCAGCGCCAGCACGGCGAGATCGGCGAGCGGCTCGATCACGATGACCAGCGCATAGGATGCTGCAAACGTCGCGATATTGGCGAGATTGGTCGCGCCGAAGCCGGAGCCATACAGCGCCCAGAACGCCACCCAGGCGACGATGCCGGACTGATAGGCGGTCGAGAGCGCCAGCGCCTGGCGGTATTGCAGATCGACGTAAGCCGTGTTGCGCGGAATGATCCGCGTCGCCAGCGCCTGGATCGCAAACAGCGGCACCAGAAGCGTGGTGACGTTCATGCCATATTGCGGCAGGTCGGTCGGCACGAAGAAGACGCCCTGGAGCAGCAAGCCGAACGCAAGGCCGAAGGCGGCGGGCGCAGCACCGAACAGCAGGAACAAGGTCGAGCCGAGGATGAAGTGCACCTCAGAGACGCCGACCG
This sequence comes from Bradyrhizobium sp. DN3, assembly GCF_041357655.1. NCBI lineage: Bacteria > Pseudomonadati > Pseudomonadota > Alphaproteobacteria > Hyphomicrobiales > Nitrobacteraceae > Bradyrhizobium > Bradyrhizobium sp. DN3. Next base: position 194,147 of record NZ_JAULLN010000013.1, read on the forward strand.
GGAAGTGCGGCAGCACCTGGAAGAAAGTGAAGACGAGGCCGGTGGTGGCGAGCGTGCGCGTCGCGAACGAGCCGATGCCCTGCTCGCGCACGGTCTCGACCGCGAGTTTCAAGGCAACGCCGCCTGCGGCGATGCCGGTTGCGTAACTCAACACGAGCTTGGCGCCCGTCACGATCCCTGGTTCGATATGCATGGTTCAGATCCTTCCTGCCGTCACACCCGACGGCCTTGGCCTCAAATCGTGCAGGGCCGGTCTCCTGGCTCGCGGTTCACTGGGGTTCTCCGGCCTTCCCGAGCCTTGCGGCCCAGTGGCTGATCGGAGCCCCTCACCGCTTACAGTCGCGGGGGCGGCTGGGGTTTTGAGCGCCGCAATTGGGTCCGCCCATCCCCATTCCCGATTATGCTCCGGCGCTTTGCGCCGCGTCGAGCACCATGCCTCTCCTGTGTGCCCCTTTCGCGAGCCGGGCGTCAAGTGGCGAAGGGCGACGGCGGCCATCATGACGGATCGTCTCCCGCTAGGGCCCCGAACAGGATGACGGCGGCCGTCGAGGCGGCGCCGCCCCGCGCAAGCTGCTCGGCGAGCTCGGCAATCGTGGTGCGGACCAGCCGCTCGTCGGAACGGCCGAGTGATTCCGCAAACAGCGCCGGCGTATCTGCGGCGAGGCCATGGTCGATCAATTTTGCGGCAAGCGCCGGAAAGGTGCGCCGACCCATATAGACCACGGTGGTTGCCTCGGGATCTGCGAGCGCTGCCCAATTCAGGTTTGGCGGCAGTTCGCCTGTGACGTCGGCACCGGTCACGAACTGCACCCGCCGCGAGGTGTGGCGCCGGGTCAGGGGGATGCCGGCTTGCGCGGCAGCAACGCAGGCGGAGGTGACGCCGGGAATGATCTCGTAGCCGATGCCGGCCTCGCGCAGCGTCTCCAGCTCCTCCTCGAGCCGGCCGAAAATGCCGGCGTCGCCCGACTTCAGCCGCACCACCCGCGCGCCGGTTGCGGCATAATCGACGAGCAGGCGGTTGACATGGTGCTGCTTGGTCGAGGGCCGCCCTGCCCGTTTCCCCACCGCGACGAGGTTGGCGCCGGGACGAGCGAGATCGAGGATCGCGCCGGAGGCAAGATCGTCATAGAGCACGACGTCGGCCTCGCGCAGCCGCGCAGTCCCCTTCACCGTGAGGAGTTCTGGATCGCCGGGGCCGGCGGAGACGAAAGAAACAAAACCGCTCACCGGTCCTCCGCGATCAGATGGAAGAACGTGCCGGTAGCTTGGCCGCGCCGCGAGCCGGTCTCGGCAATGACCGTGCCGGTTGCATCGTGAACCACGGCCAGCGGCGTGTCGGGCTGGGCGATGATCGTCGAATAATGGAACTCGTGGCCGCGCAGGCGTGCGCCGACCTGATGCCCCGGCATCGGTGCGGCCAGTTCGGCGAGACGATAGCCGAGATGCATGCGGCGCTTGGCAAAGCTGGTCTCCAGGCCGAGCAACCCCGCCATCTCATGGCGCACGCCGTCGGCGTCGGTCAAAGCGATTCCCAACACCATATAGCCTCCGCATTCGCCGTGCACCGGGCGCGTTTCGGCAAAGGTGCGCAAGCCGCTGCGAAAGCGTGCACTAGCCGCAATCTTGCCGGCATGAAGCTCGGGATAGCCGCCGGGCAGCCAGCAGACATCGGCGCTTGCGTCAGGCGCTTCATCGGCCAACGGCGAGAATGTCGAGATCTCGGCGCCGGCCGCGCGCCAAGCTTCCAGCATATGCGGATAGACGAAAGAGAACGCCGCATCGCGGGCCAGCGCGATGCGTTGGCCAGGCGGCGTCACGTTCAGGCCGCTCGCCGCGGGTTGCGGCGACCAGCTGGCTGCCGCTCGCAGCACCCCCTCGAGATCAACATGCTCGGCAACGAAGCGCGCGGCCTCGTCGATCAGCTTGCCGATCTCGGCCTGCTCCTCGGCCTGCACCAGGCCGAGATGGCGCTTCGGCAGGCTGATCTCGGCATGGCGCGGCAGCGCGCCGAACACGGCGATGCCGGCATCGTTCAGCGCGCGCCGCACGAGATCTTCGTGGCGCGGGCTGGCGACACGATTGAGCACGACGCCGGCAAGATGCACCCCGGCGCGATAGTCACGAAGACCCGCGGCGATCGCCGCCGCGGTCTGCGCTTGGCCAGAGGGATCGATCACCAGCAGCACCGGCCAGCCCAGCATCTCCGCGATGTCGGCGGTCGCACCGGTGCCGGAGGCGCCGCGTGCGGCAACACCATCGAACAGGCCCATCGAACCCTCGGCGAGCACGACATCGGCATTCGCGCCGCGGCTGACGAGATGCGCGATTGCTGCGCTGTCCATCGCCCAGCTATCGATATTGACGGAGGCGCGTCCCGTGGCGGCGGCGTGGAAGGCGGGATCGATGTAGTCGGGCCCGCTCTTGAAGCACTGCACGTTCAATCCGCGATTGCGCCAGGCGCGCGCGAGCGCCAGCGTCAGCGTGGTCTTGCCGACGCCGGAGGCAGGTGCGGAGATGACGAGGCTTGCCGCCATCACGACGCCTCCGGAAAGCGCGGCTCGGCGCCGACCGGCCGATAGCGGCGGTCGTAATCGGCGGCATAGAGGCGGCTCTCGTCAAAATCCGCGGCGCCAAGCGTCCTGCCGACCAGGATCAGCGCGGTCCGCTCCATCTCGCTGCCCACAGCCGCATCGAGCGTGCCGAGCGTCGCGCGCACGATGCGCTGGTCCGGCCAGCTCGCGCGCCAGACGATGGCGACCGGACAGTCCGCGCCGTAATGGGGCGACAGCTCGGCAACGACCTTGTCGAGCAGATGGATCGACAGGTGGATCGCGAGCACCGCGCCGGTCGCGGCGAACGCCGCAAGCTTCTCGCCCTCAGGCATCGCGCTGGCCCGGCCCGGGGTGCGCGTCAGCACCACGGTCTGGGCGAGACCAGGTAGCGTCAACTCGGTCTCCAATGCGGCAGCAGCAGCCGAGAAGGACGGAACGCCCGGCGTCACCGAATAGGGAATGCCGAGCGCGCGCAGGCGGCGGAGCTGCTCGCCCATCGCCGACCAGATCGAGAGATCGCCGGAATGCAGCCGCGCGACATCCTTGCCGTCCGCATGCGCGGCGGCGATCTCCGCGATGATCTCGTCAAGCGACAGCGGCGCGGTGTTGACGATGTGCGCGCCAGGCGGGCAATGCGCCAGCACGCCCGCAGGGACAAGGGAACCGGCATAGAGGCAGACCGGACAGGCCGCGATCAGATCGCGTCCACGCAACGTCAGGAGGTCGGCAGCGCCAGGGCCTGCGCCGATGAAATGCACCGTCATGCGCCGTCTCCTTCAGCGATCGCCGCGGTCGCGGTGCGATCCTGCGAGACCGCCCGCGTCGCAATCAGCCGCGCGCGAGGGCCGGCCGCTGCGAGCGCCGCCGCTTCAGCGATCGATCCCGTCGCGAACTTTTCCGCAATAAGCTTCGACTGCGTCGGGGTGTCGATGCCGGCCAGCGATTCGGCCGGGACGGCTCTGATCGGCACACCGCATTCGCGCGCGAGCTGCTTCAGTGCTTCGGCCTCGGCCTTATCGCTGACGGTCGCCACGGCAGAAAGGCCTTCAAAACCGCCGGCCGCCAGCAGCGCCTCACGCAGCGAAGCCAGCGTAGCGTCGCGCTTGAATCCGAGCCCGGCAACTTTCATCGGACCACACTCCACTGCACCACCGGACGTGCCGCCTCCCAGGACCGGTAGCGGCCGAGCGGGCCGGCATGCGCGATCTCGACGCGCATCAGCTCGCCGCCGTGGTGCTGCTGCAACTCGCCGAGCAGCGCCTCCGTCTCCAGCGTGACTGAATGTGCAACCAGGCGCACACCCGAAGCTAGTCGGGACCAGATCACATCGAACATCGCGCTATCGAGACCACCGCCGATGAAGACCGCATCGGGCGCTTCCAGCGCAGCCAGAGCTTCGGGCGCATTCCCCGTGACGACGGTGACCCGATGCGCGAGCCCGAACGCCGTCGCATTGCTGCGGATGTTCGCAGCGCGATCCTCGCGCGCTTCGATCGCGATCGCCGTCCCGCCACACAGCGCCCACTCGACCGAGATCGAACCTGAGCCGGCGCCGACATCCCACAGCCGCTCACCGGGACGCGGCGCCAAGGCCGACAGCGCCAGCGCGCGCACCGGCCGCTTGGTGATCTGGCCGTCATGGACAAAGAGATCGTCCGACAAGCCCGAACTGCGGGGCGTGCCCTGCGTCCCCCTCGCCAGCACCGCCACCGCAACCAGATTTCCAGCAATATCATCAGCAAAGAGATCGGCGCGATGCTGGTCAATGTATTCCCGTGGGCCGCCAAGCGCAGCAAGAGTCCACAGGATTGAAGCGCCCCATCCGCGTTCCGTCAGCCATTTCGCGAGATCATCTGCCGCCTTCCCGTTGCGCACGAGGCAAATGATGCGCGCATCTCGTGCTAGATGCGGCACCAAACGCTCGAATGGTGCGGCATGAAGCCCAAGACACACAACCGACTCGAGCCGCCAGCCGAGCCGTGCGGCGGCGAGCGAGAAGGTCGATGGCGCGGGGTGCGCGATCCACTCGTCGCTACCGAGCTTCTCGACCAGGCCCGCCCCGGCGCCATGCCAGAACGGATCACCGGAGGCGAGCACCGCGGTCGGCCGGTCGCGGCAACTCAGCACGATGTCCGCATCGAACGGCACCGGCCACGGACGGCCGCGGCTGCCAACTTCCGCGAGCGCAAGATGACGCTCGCCGCCGAAGACGGTTTCTGCCTTGGCAAGCGCCTTTCGGCTTGCCTCCGACAGGCCGGCAAGGCCATCTTCGCCGATACCGATGATGGTCAGCCAGGGATCAGCCATGACACGCGCCCTCATTCTGGGCGGAACAGCCGATGCGAGCCTGCTCGCCGCGGCGGTCGCGCGCGCCGGCATCCAGGCCATCTATTCCTATGGCGGCCGCACCCGCGCGCCCGCCGATCAGCCGCTGCCGACCCGCATCGGCGGTTTCGGCGGGGTGAGCGGGCTTGCCGACTACATTCGTCGTGAGGCCATCACGCATGTGATCGACGCGACGCATCCCTTCGCCGCCGAGATGAGCCGCAACGCGGTCGAGGCATGCGCGGAGACCGGCACACCGTTGATTGCGCTGGAGCGCGCGCCCTGGAGCAAAGCGCCTGGCGACGACTGGATCGAGGTCGTCGACGTCAATGCCGCCGTCGCCGCGCTGCCCGAGGCTCCGGCAAAAGTGTTCCTCGCCATCGGCCGCCAGCACATCGCGCCATTCGTGATGAAGCCGCAGCACACCTACACGCTGCGCTTCGTCGATCCACCCGAAACGACCCTGCCCTTTCCGGCCGACGTGATCGTGTCGCGCGGGCCGTTCACCCTCGACAGCGAGCTGGAGATGATGCGCACGCGCGGCATCATGTGCATTGTCGCCCGCAATTCCGGCGGCGATGGTGCGCGCGCCAAGATCGACGCGGCGCGCATGCTCGACCTGCCCGTGATCATAATCTCGCGGCCGCAACTGCCCGAGCGGTTGCGAGTGGAGAGCATCGCTGAAGTGATGCAGTGGCTTGGTCATCGCACCTGCCTCGGCGCATAGACCCAGCGGCCGATGCGCCGCGTCTGGGAATTTCCGACGATCACCAGCGTGCGCATGTCGGCCATCTCGGGCGCCGCTTCGTTCAGCGTGACGGTCTCGATCTTTTCATCGGGCGCACTGATCGCGCGCGCGAAGATCACGAGCCGCTCACCGCAGCCGGCGTCTTTTAACACCGCAAGCGCGCGGCCAAACCCTTCCGGCCGGCTGGCTGAGCGCGGATTGTACATCGCAATGGCAAAATCGGCTTCCGCGGCAAGCCGCAAGCGCTTCTCGATCACCGCCCAGGGCTTCAGATTGTCGGAGAGATTGATCGCGCAAAAATCATGGCCGAGCGGCGCGCCGGCGCGGGCAGCCGCCGCCAGCATCGCGGTGATGCCGGGCAGCACGCGGATCGGCAGGTCCCGCCATTGCGGTGCCTGCTCGAGCGCCTCGAACACGGCAGAGGCCATCGCGAACACGCCGGGATCCCCGGAGGAGACGACGACGACCTGGCCGCCTTCGGCGGCAAGCCGCAGGGCTTCGCTCGCGCGCTGCAGCTCTTCGCGATTGTCCGACGGGTGCAGGGTGAGCCCTGCTCGCGGCGACACGCGCGCGACATAGGGCGCGTAGCCCAAAATGTCGGTCGCAGACGCAAGCGCGGCGGAGACTTCCGGCGTCACCAGCGCGTCGCTGCCAGGACCAAGGCCTGCGATGGTCAGCGTGCCCGTCATTCGGCGGCGTCCAGATGCCGGCCCTTGCCGTGCACCAGTACGATCGCGAAATAGGGACACTCAGCAGCATCGATCTCTGCGAGCCGCGCAACGCGCTCACCCGGCATGGTGCCGCGCTCGACCAGCCAGGCATCATCCAGTCGGCCGGCCGACGCGAGCGCGCGGCGCACCTTTGCGAGATTGCGCCCGGTCTTCATGATGACGAGCGCATCGGAATCACGCATGCGCCGTTCGAGCTCGTCTTCGGCAAGCGTTCCCATCAGCACCGTCGTGACGTCGTCGCCGAGCGCGATCGGCTGGCCGACGCCATTCCAGCAGCCGACCATGCCGGGAATCCCCGCGATCACTTCGATCTCGACGCGGCCTTGCAGGCGCGTGTGCAGATGCATGAACGAGCCGTAGAAGTAAGGATCGCCCTCGCACAGCACGACGACGTCGACCGCGCGCGAAAGCCGCGCCAGGCGCTCGGCCCATTCGTCGTAGAAGCCGGCGAGCAACTGCACGTATTCGGGGCTGTCGAAGGCGATCTCAGTCGTGACCGGATATTCCATGGGATATTCGGTGACGTCCGCGGCCAGCATGCCCTCGACGATGCGGCGTGCCTGGCCCGGCCTGCCCTTCTTGCGGAAATAGGCGACATGCTGCGCCCCGCGCACCGTGCGGTCGGCGCGCACGCTCATCAAATCGGGATCACCGGGGCCGAGACCGCAGCAGATGATGCGCCCCATGGCTATTCGCTCCGGCTCGCCAGCGCGTTGACGGCGGCGACGGTGATCGCGGAGCCGCCGAGGCGGCCTTCAACCGTCAGTGCCGGCACTAGCGGATCGGCCATCAGCGCGGCCTTGGATTCGGCCGCACCGACGAAGCCGACCGGGCAGCCGATGATCGCCGCGGGCCGCGGGCAGTCGCGGTCCTCCAGCATGTTGAGCAGATGAAACAGCGCGGTCGGCGCATTGCCGATCGCGACGATCGCGCCGCCCAGATGCGGCCGCCACAGCTCCAGCGCTGCCGCCGAGCGGGTGTTGCGCATGGATTGCGCGAGTGCGGGAACGGCGGCATCGCCGAGCGTGCAGATCACGGCGTTGGCCGCGGGCAGTCTCGCGCGCGTAATGCCTTCGGAGACCATGCGCGCGTCGCACAGGATCGGCGCTCCCTTCTGCAAAGCGGCCCGCGCAGCGGCCGCCATGCCGGGCGTGAAGCGGATATGCGCCTCCAGGCCGACCATGCCGGCGGCATGGATCATCCGCACCACGACCTGCTCCTCGTCGGGCGTGAAGCGCGCAAGATCCGCCTCAGCGCGGATGGTCGCAAAGGACTGCCGGTAGATCGCCGCACCGTCGGTCTCGTAAGTGTAGGGCATCAGTGCCCTCCGACCAGGATGGAGGGATCGCTGACGATGTCATCACCGTTCAGGCCGCGCAGAGCGGGCTCATCGCGGGTCGATCCACCGCGGACGAGATCGAATCCGGCGCGGGTCGCAACAAGCGTCACAGCGGCGGCGCCGGAATGCGCGCAGCCCTTGGCGCAGCCGGAGACGTGAAGCCGCGTATCGGGTGCAATGCGCGGCGCGAGCGCGGCGGCGAGCGCGCGGGTATCGGCATGCGCCTCGCGGCAGCGCGGGGCGCCGCTACAGGCGATGACGCGTAGCGCGGGATCGTACGGCTCCGTGATGAGACCCGCTCCCTTCGGCATCGCACGCTTGCCCTCGCTCAGGACCATCCGCCATGGCGTCATGCGCAGGGCATGTCCGCAAGCCGCGAATTGATGCAGCGTTGAATGCAGCATCTGCCCGAACGCCACTCCGACCATGGCGCCCTGCGGATAATGTCCGGGCCGCAGCGTAGCCATCACCGGGGCCGGTTCGGTCTCGCCGCGCAAGGTCCCCGGCAATGCCGCACCGGAAGCGATGTGGGCCGCCATGCGCCCTCGCCCGCCGCTGATGCCGCCGGAGGCGATGAACCAGTTTGCGATCGCCAGTGCCGTGCTCACGGCGCCTCCGCGCCCGACCGAGCGGCCGAGCCTCGCACCATCGGCCCGCACCAGAAGCCGGCCGCTGCGATCGCGCTCAATGCGCACGTCGGCGGAATCGCCGGCCAGCACGCGCGAGGTCCCGTCATCGATCGCGAAGCCGAACTTTGTGGGCAATTTGAGCGCGCTGTCGGCAAGCGCCTCTTCGAGCTCGGCGGCAAGCGCCTGCGTGTCGTCGCCCTCGTTCCAGAACGGCGTCACCAGGATGTTGCGCCGGGATTCGATATCGACGTCGGGATCGAGCAGCGCCAGTCGCGCAAGGCCATCGAGCAGCGGGCCGTGGCTTTCGTCGCTGACACCTCTGATCTGGAGATTGGCGCGGCTCGTCACGTCGATGAGACCATTGCCGAAGCGTTCGGCCAGCTCGGCAAGGCCGGAAATCTGTGCCGCGTCAAGGCGTCCACCGAAAGGACGCACGCGCACCACGAGGCCGTCGCCCGATCGCATCGGCCTCAGCGCGCCGGGACACCCGCCCTTGATCGCGGAAGCGCTCATGACGCCTCCTTCAGCGCAGCGGCGATCGAATTGCGGCGTGTCCGCCAGAGCGAGGCCTCATGCAACCGCGTGAAGCACGTCTCCATTGCGACGAGCGCCGTCGGATTCTCGCGTGCCATGAACGCGCGGACATCATCGTTGCCGAGCGTCGCATCGTAGTAGAGATCGAATAGATGCGGCGGCACGGCGCCGGCAAGATGCGCGAAGGCGGCCATGTGCTCGAGCGTCGCGGTGATCTCGGCCGCGCCGCGAAAGCCGTGGCGCATCATGCCGGCGATCCAGGCCGGGTTCGCCGCGCGGGCCCGGACGACGCGCGAGATCTCTTCCGTCAGCGTGCGCGCATGCGGCTCCTCGGGGCGCGTTGTGTCGATGTGATAGAGCGATGGTCCTGCCGCGCCGAGATGTGCCGCAGCTGCGGCGACGCCGGCTTCATGCGCGGCATAGTCGGCAGCGAGCAGAAGATCGGTCTCCGGCAGATCCTGGACGTGAACGAAAGCATCCGCCGACGCGAGCCGCGCCTCGATGCCGGCACGATCGGGCTTGATCGCGCCATCCGCCGAGAACGCCCAGGACGATGCCGACAGCCAGGCTTCCCCGGCGGCATCACGCGTCTCGGGCGTGAAGGCATCAGGGATCGCCGACAGGCCAACGCCGTATTGTCCGGGCCGCGGCGCAAATACACGTGACGCGCGGTGGCGATAGGGATTCTCCTCGCCCTCCTCGTCGCGACTTGCGAGTGCCTCGGATGCAGCCTCGAACAATTGCGCCAGACTCGAAAACACATCGCGGAACAGGCCGGACACGCGCAGTGTCACGTCGATGCGGGGGCGGCCGAGTTCGGCCGGCGCGATGATGTCGTAGCCGGTGACGCGGCCAGAGGCGTGATCCCAGCGCGGCGCAAGACCCGCCAGATGCAGTGCCATCGCGAACTCCTCGCCCGCGGTGCGCATCGTCGCCGAACCCCAGAGATCGACCACGAGCCCCTTCGGCCAGTCGCCATGATCCTGCAAGTGACGGCGCAGCAACTCTTCGGCGAGCTTGATGCCTTGCGCGTGCGCCGACGGCGTCGGCACCGCGCGTGGATCGACCGCGAAGAGATTGCGCCCGGTGGGCAGCACGTCCTGCCGCCCGCGATAGGGCGAGCCCGACGGCCCCGGCGCAACGCGCTTGCCCGCGAGCGCGGAACGCAGCGCCTCGCGCTCCGCTTCGCCGCAGGCGCCGCAGCCGAACACGTGCAGGCCGTCACCGAACTGGCTTTCCTTGAGATCGCAGACGAAGCGATCGATCCGTGGAATCGCTTCGGCTGGTGCGGCCGATGCATCGAGGCCGAGATCGTCTTCGAGACCCGCCGCGCGCGCCTCGTCGCGGATCGCTGAGATCAGACGCTGGCGGCGCGCGGGATCAAGACCATCGGCAGTCGAATATTCGTCGAGCAGACGTTCGAGCCGGCGCAGGCCTTCCGGCACCGCGGATGCCGCAAGCGGTGGCGGCAAATGGCCGATCGTGACGGCAGAAATGCGCCGCTTGGCCTGTGCGGCCTCGCCGGGATCATTGACGATGAAGGGATAGATGACGGGGAGATCGCCGATCAGAGCCTCGGGCCAGCATGCCTGCGACAGCGCCACGGATTTGCCGGGCAGCCATTCCAGCGTGCCATGTGCGCCCATGTGCACGACGGCTTTGATGCCCTGCTCCCTGAGCCAGAGATAGAACGCGACATAGGCATGGCACGGCGTGCGGGCAAGATCGTGATAGTCGGCATCGCGCGTGGCCGCATCGCCGCGCTCGGGCTGGACCGCGATGATCGACGCGCCGCAATGGATCGCAGCGAAGTGAAACGCGCTGTCGCGACAGCTCGGGTCATCCTCCGGCGCGCCCCAGGCTTGCGCGAGATCATCCTGCAAGACTTGCGGCAGGCGCGAGAGCGCCGCGCGATAATCGGCAACACTCCAGGTGAGCTGCTGCCCCAGCAGCGTCTCGCCGAGCGCGTCGACTGGCGCAACATCGAAGCCGGCCTCCGCAAGATCAGACAGCAACGCCTCGACCGAGGCCAGCGCATCGAGACCGACCGCATGCGCGACCTGGTGCGGGCGTCCCGGATAGTTCGAGAGCACGATCGCCAGCTGCTTCTCGCCAGCCGGCGTCTCCGCGAGCCGCCGCCAGGCGGCAACGCGTGCGGCGACGACCTGCATCCGCTCCTCATCTGCGCGATGGGCGAGATGCGAGAATTGCAGATCGGGATCGCGCATCCCAGCGGATTTGAAGCTCACCACGCCCGCGAACAGGCGGCCGTCGACCTCGGGCAGCACCACATGCATCGCGAGGTCGCCGGGCGACAGGCCGCGCAGCGAGGTGGCCCAGTCCTCGCGCCGCGCCGTCGAGAGCGCGACCTGGAACACCGGACATGATGCAGCATCGAACGGCGTCGTGCCGTCATCGCTCATTGCCGAGAACGCTGTCGCATTGACGATCGCGGCCGGAGGATCTTGTGCGAGATGCGCGCGCAGCCAGTCGGCGACGCCCGCGGCCTTCAGCGAGGTGACGAAGGCGCCATAAGCGTCAAAGCCCTTCTCGCGCAGCGCGGCGATCAAGGCATCGACCGGGCCGGTGTCCGCAGCAGTGAGATAGGAGCGATAGAACGTCACCAGCGCGCGGGGCTTCCCCTCGCCGCCCACCGGCGCAGCAATGACGCCACGCGCGGGATCGTAGAATCCCATCTCGGGCACGGTCATCTCGCCGACGACTGGCCCGGCGTAGAGCCCCGAGGCCAGCGCGAGCTGTGCGATCGCAGCTTGCGCCGCGACCGGGCCGCCGGTGTCGCAGAGCACCTTGAGCCGGCGCAGCGTCGAAACCGGCAAGGTCGAATACGCGTCCAGCCGCGTATCGTCGCGGCCATCGGCCGGCAGCACGGCCAGCACGATGTTACGGTCCTTGGCAAGTTGCTGGAGCGCCGCGAGACCATACGGCCAGTAGGACTCACCGCCAATCAACCGCACCAGGATGCCGCGCACCTGCGACAGCGTGCGCTCGATATAGGTGTCGACCGAAAGCGGATGACGCAGCTCCGCAAGATTGGCGAGCCGCAGCGACGGCAGGCTGTCGCGGCCGCGCCGCCAGCCGGCCGCGAACGCGGCAAGATCGGAATCCGAATACGAGAGCACCACGAGATCGGCCGGGTCCTGGCCGATGTCCCTTGGCGTCGCGGTCTCCTCGAGACCGCGGCTCTCGCGAAAAACGACGTGCATCAGATGCCAGATCCTGAAAGACCAAGTCCTGACCTGATCGCGGCCTCGTCGATATCACCGTGCTCGCCAATCACGACGAGCTTCGACTGCCGTACGCCGGCAGCCCAGGGCTTATCGAACTGGTGGCGCACGCGCTCGCCGACCGCTTGCAACAACAGGCGCATCGGCTTGCCCGCGACCGCGATATAGCCTTTCGCACGCAGCACGTTCTGCTCGCGCGCCAGGCGCTGGACGGAGGCGACCAGCGCATCGACATTAGACACTTCCGGAAGATCGATCACGACCGAGGCAAAATCGTCATGCTCGTGCTCGTCCTCGCCATCGTGATGCGACGGACGCGCGGCAAGATCGTTCTCCGCGGCAGCGCCGAGGCCGAGGATGACGCGCGCATCGATCGCGCCATCGGTGACGGGGAGCATCGGCACGCGGCGCGGCATCTCGGCGGTGATCGCGGCCTTGGCGGCTTCAATCCCCGCGGCGCCCGCAAGATCGGCCTTGGTCAACAGCACGATGTCGGCACAGGCGATCTGGTCCTCGAACACTTCCGACAGCGGCGTCTCGTGATCGAGGTTTTCGTCGGCCGCGCGCTGCGCTTCGACCGCAGCGGGATCCGGCGCGAAGCGGCCGGCCGCGACGGCTTCGGCATCGGCCAGCGCGATCACACCGTCGACCGTAATGCGCGAGCGGATCTCCGGCCAATCGAAGGCCTTCAGCAGCGGCTTTGGCAGCGCCAGGCCCGAGGTCTCGATCAGGATGTGATCGGGCCGCACTGGGCGCGCCAAGAGCTGCTCCATGGTCGGAATGAAATCGTCGGCGACAGTGCAGCAGATGCAGCCATTGGCGAGCTCGACGATGTTCTCCTCGGGGCAATTGGCGTCGGCGCACGACTTCAGGATCTCGCCATCGACGCCCTCGCTGCCGAACTCGTTGACGAGCACGGCGAGCTTCTTGCCGCCGGCATTGGCGAGCAGATGCTGGATCAACGTCGTCTTGCCGGAGCCGAGAAAACCCGTGACCACCGTGACCGGGACTTTTGCGAGCGAATTCATTCGGCGGCCTCCGGCACGACGGCAATGGGGGGAATGCGGGCAAGCGATTGCTTGCGGAATATTTCCGGCCGGCTGCGCCAGGGCACGAGGCCATCAGGCGCGGCGGCATAGGCCGCAGCGCCCGCGATCACGTCGCGCGCGTTCGCATCCGACAGGCGGCCATAGACATAGGACCAGCGGCCGGGTGCGCTGAGCGCGACCGAGCAGCCCTGGCTGCAGGCCGACAGGCATTCGACGGGAACCACGCTGACGCCATCGGGCACGCCGGCGTCCAGGATCGCACCATGCAACCGCTTGCCGGGCGTCGTCTCGCCCTCGCCAAGCGCCTGACCAGCACGGCAGGTAATGCAGACGTGAAGTGTGACCGTCATCGCCTCTTCCAGAATAAACAGCGGGAGGCGAAGAGGCGCACGAACCACTTTTCAGGGGCCCGTTTCCCCGTCGCGGAACACCCCGTCCGCCGGTCCAAAATCGTCCGCGCTGGCAGGTCTCCCGGCTTGCGGAGCAGGGCCTTGCCCTTCGATCCCCGCCTTCCCGATCCCGTCAGGGGTCAGTGGCTTCGGGCATCTCTCCGGTCACGGTCGCGGGGGCGGCTGCATTTTGGACCCAAATCTTGCCGATTCGGACCCTATCGCATTCCCTCTTCGCCTGTCATAGGACAGGAACCAACGCCGGCCCACCATTTGCCGCTGGCCGCCACTTGTCAAGCCGAAGGACTGGTACGATGACGCCTGAACCAGAGACCCAAACGGGCGAGCAAACCGACGCCCGCCACGCTGCAAAAATGGCGAAGAAGAAGGCCGCCCGCGACAAGATCATGGCGACCAAGAGCGGCGAAAAAGGCCTCATCATCGTCCACACCGGCGCCGGCAAGGGCAAGTCGTCCTCCGCCTTCGGCATGATCGTCCGCTGCGTCGCCCACGGCTTCCCCTGCGCAGTGGTGCAGTTCATCAAGGGCGCCTGGGATACCGGCGAGCGGCGCCTGCTCACCGGCCATTTCGGCGATCTCTGCCAGTTCCACGCGATGGGCGAAGGTTTCACCTGGGAGACGCAGGACCGCGCCCGCGACATCGCCGCCGCGCGCGCCGGCTGGGAGAAGGCCAAGGAGCTGATATCAGATCCCAACCTGCGCATGGTCGTGCTCGACGAGATCAACATTGCGCTGCGCTACGACTATCTCGATATCGCCGAGGTCGTCGAATTCCTCACCACGCAGAAGCCGCCGATGACGCATGTCGTCCTCACCGGGCGCAACGCCAAGGACGAGCTGATCGAGATCGCCGACCTCGTCACCGAGATGACGCTGGTCAAACATCCCTTCCGCTCCGGCATCAAAGCGCAAGCCGGCGTCGAATTCTGAGACCATCTCGCTATGGCGCGCGCGCTGATGATCCAAGGGGCCGGCTCGGACGTGGGCAAGTCGCTCATCGTTGCCGGCCTGGCGCGCGTCTTCACGCGACGTGGCCTGCGCGTGCTGCCGTTCAAGCCGCAGAACATGTCGAACAACGCGGCCGTCACCGTCGATGGCGGCGAGATCGGCCGCGCCCAGGCGCTCCAAGCGCTCGCCGCAGGCGTCGAGCCGCACACCGACATGAACCCGGTGCTGCTGAAGCCGGAGACCGATGTCGGCGCGCAAGTCGTCGTCCACGGCAAGCGCATCGCAACCGCCCGTGCACGTGACTATGCGGCGATGAAACCTTCGCTGATGGGCGCCGTGCTGGAGAGCTTTGAGCGGCTGAAGGCACGCTCTGATCTGGTGCTGGTCGAAGGCGCCGGCAGCCCGGCCGAAGTAAACCTGCGCAAGGCCGACATCGCCAATATGGGCTTTTCGCGCAAGGCCGACGTGCCGGTCGTGCTGGTCGGCGACATCGACCGCGGCGGCGTCATCGCGCAGCTCGTCGGTATCAAGACCGTGATCGATCCTGATGATGCCGCGATGATCCAGGGCTTTGTCATCAACAAGTTCCGCGGCGATCCCACGCTGTTCGATGACGGCTACAAGCTGATCGAAGCGAGGACTGCGTGGCGCGGTCTCGGCGTGCTGCCCTGGTTCGCACGCGCCGGCGAGCTGCCGGCAGAGGACGCGCTGGGCCTGCGCGATGCGCGAAAGCCGGGCCAATGCAAGATCGCCTGTCTCGCGTTATCGCGGATCGCCAATTTCGACGATCTCGATCCGCTCAAGCTCGAACCGGGCGTCGATCTCGTCATGGTGCGTCCGGGCGAAGCGATTCCTGGCGATGTCAGGCTCGTCATCATCCCCGGCTCAAAATCCACCCGCGGCGATCTCGCCTTTTTGCGGGCGCAGGGCTGGGACATCGATCTGCTCGCACATCACCGCCGGGGCGGCCATGTGCTCGGCCTCTGCGGTGGCTATCAGATGCTCGGACATAGAGTCGCTGATCCCGATGGCATCGAGGGCCCTGCGGGCGACACGCCGGGCCTCGGGCTGCTGGACGTGACAACGGTGATGAGCCCGCAGAAGACGTTGACGCGGGTCGCGGCCGTGCATGCCGCCACGGATCAGCCGATCGAGGCCTACGAGATCCACATCGGCCGCACCGATGGGCCCGACCGTGCGCGGCCGTTTGCGAAACTGAACGGCGAGCCGGAAGGCGCGATCTCGCGCGATGGCCGCGTGCAGGGCAGCTATTTGCACGGCCTGTTCACGTCGGATGATTTCCGCAAGGCGTTCTTGGCAAAACTCGATATTCCCGCAGGCGACGAGCCCTATCACGCCAGGGTCGAGAACGCGCTCGATGCCCTCGCCGATCACATCGAAAAGCATCTCGATGTCGAAGGATTGCTCGCGCTAGCGCGTTAGCACCTCGGCAAGGCGCATCCATTCGGATTCGCTGCCGGGAAGTCCGAGGCGCAGCCATGCCGGCTCTCTCGCAAAGACGCGCGACCAGATTTGGCGACGCGCGAGTTTTTCCTGCGCGGCGCGCGCGTCAGGCGTTCCATAAAGACGAAACAAGGGCGTGCCGCCGACAAGCGTCCAGCCTTGCGACTGCGCCATGGCGTCGAGGCGAGCACAGTCGCGTGCGAGCCGCGCTGACGTAGCCTCGGCCCAGGCATCATCGCGCAAGGCGCGGCAGCCAATCGCGATCGCTGCCCCCGAGACCGGCCATGGACCCGACATCGATGCAAGCTTGCCAATATCGGCCGCATTGCCGAGCGCGAACCCAAGCCGCAGCCCGGCAAGGCCATAGAACTTTCCGAAAGAGCGCAGCACCAACAGTCCCGGCCGATCTGCCTGCGAAGCAAGCGACAGCTGCGGAACGGCGTCGGCAAAGCTCTCGTCGATCACGAGACGGCCGACGCGCGGCAGCAATGCCAGCAAGTCCTTCGGCGTATGGCGGCGGCCATCGGGATTGTTGGGATTGACGATGATCGCGAGGTCTGCGCCGGCCAGCGCGTCGAGCCCCGAGACCTCCTGGACATCCCAGCCCGCAGCCGACAGGACCCCGGCATATTCATTGTAGGTCGGCGCGAGGATGCGCGCGCGACCGGCTGGCGCCAGTTGCGGCAGCAATTGAATGGCGGCCTGTGCACCGCCCATCGCTGTAACAGGTGCGCTCGTGCGATAGGCGTGCTGCGCGGCTTGAAGCAAGGCATCGACCTCGGCGCGCGAGGGCAACGCGCTCCAGGCGCGCGGGCTTACCTCGCCCATGGGATAAGGCAGGCGGTTGATCCCTGTCGAGAGGTCGATCCAATCCTCAGCGCGTCCGCCAAAACGCTGCTGGGCCTGATCGAGATTTCCACCGTGCTCGCGCATGCCCCGTTGTTTCACGCGAAGGCCAGGATCGCAAGCACCCCCGCGAGAAGCAGCATGGACCTGCGATAGACCGCCAATCCGTGATTGATGTCCGCAGCGAGCGGATCGCGCGCGTCTTCGTTGAGCCAGGGCTCGTTCGTGATGCTGCCGTGATAGATGCGCGGACCGCTGAGGCGCACGCCGAGCGCCCCCGCCATGGCCGCTTCCGGCCAGCCGGCGTTCGGCGAGCGATGGCGGCCCGCATCGCGGCTCATGCACGCCAGCGCCTCCGATCGCCAAGGCGCCAGCAACACGAATAGAAATCCGGTCAGGCGCGCCGGAATGAAGTTGGCGATATCGTCGATGCGCGCCGCGGCCCAGCCGAAAGTTTCGTGTCGCTCGCTGCGATGGCCGATCATGGAGTCGAGCGTGTTGATGGCCTTGTAGCCGAGGATGCCGGGCAAGCCGAACAGCGCGCCCCAAAACACGGGCGCCACGATGCCGTCGGAGGCGTTCTCGGCAAGGCTCTCGATTGCCGCGCGCGCGATGCCGGGCTCATCGAGCGCCGCGGGATCACGGCCGACGATACGCGAGACCGCGTCGCGCGCAGCGGTGATGTCGCCGGCCTGCAAGGGATTTGCGACCGCCGCGACATGATCGTGCAGCGAGCGCAGCGCGACCAGCGGCCAGGCCAGGACGCCGACCAACACGATCTGGATCCAGCCCGAGGGAAGCAAGGACTGAAGCATCCAGCCGACCGCAACGGAGAGCGCGATCACCACGAGCGCGCCGGCAATGCCCGCGCCGCGGCGAAGCGCCGGCGGATCAGACGCGCGATTCCAGGCGGCATCGATGGCGCCGATCAGCCGCCCCAGCCAGGTCACGGGGTGGCCGATCCGCGCGAACAGCCACGACGGCCAGCCCAAGAGAGCATCCACCGCCATCGCCACCACCATCGCGCCCGCAAAGCCCACGCCTGCCTCCTGTCCCGCCCCTGTTGCGCAAAGCGAAGGCAGAGCGCAAGCCCCTACAGGCCTGATTTCGGCTTTGTCTTTGGCCGTGTTTGGTGATTAGTCAGGGCTGATAGGAGACCTTCATGGCCGTCATCTTGATCACGGGCGGAGCGCGATCGGGCAAGAGCACGCGTGCGGAAACACGCGCGAAGGCCTTTTCCGGCCGGCCCGTCTATATCGCGACGGCCGAGGCGCTCGATGCCGAAATGGAGGCGCGCATCGCCAGGCATCGCGCTCGCCGCGGAACCGACTGGCTCGAACGCGAAGTGCCGCTTGATCTCGTGCAGGTGCTGGTCGCAAGCGATGGCGGCGGCGCACGGCTGGTGGACTGCCTGACACTCTGGCTCTCCAACCTGATGCATGCGGAGCGCGACTGGGAGAGCGAGGTAAAGGAGCTTGCCGCCACCCTGCTTCATCTCAAGAGCCCGGTCGTGCTCGTCACCAACGAGGTCGGTCTCGGCATCGTACCCGACAACGCCCTGGCACGCAGCTTTCGCGACGCCGCCGGAATCATGAATCAGATCATTGCTGGTGTCGCGGACGAGGTCGAGTTCGTCGTCGCCGGCCTGCCGATGAAATTGAAATGATGCCGCGCGCCGAACTTTTGAAAGACGTCGTCGCCGATCTCAGGATGGCGGCATCGTTCGTCACGATCCTCCCGGTAGCATCGTCGAAGCCCGCAGGCGACGGCGCCATCGCGCGTGCAACCTGGGCCCTGCCCGTCGCGGGACTGCTGGTCGGCCTTGCCGGCGCGTTGGTCTATAAGATCGCCAGCCGGTTCGGACTGACACCAAACCTTGCCGCCCTGCTCGCGCTGGCCGCGACCGCCCTCATCACCGGCGCGCTGCACGAGGACGGACTTGCCGATACCGCCGATGGGCTGGGCGGCGGGCGCACCCGCGAGCGCAAGCTGGAGATCATGCGCGACAGCCGGATCGGGACGTACGGCGTCTGCGCGCTGATCCTGTCGTTCGGCCTGCGCTGGAGTGCGCTCGCCACGATCGCCAATCCGTGGGCGGTCACGTTGGCGCTGTGCGCGGCGCACATCGCTGCCCGCGCCGGCGTGCCGGCCTTCATGTCGCTGGTCCCTCCGGCGCGGCCGGATGGGCTTTCGGCGAGCGCGGGGCCACCGCCGGGCCGCAGTGTCGCCATCGCCTTCGCACTTGGGACGCTCGCTCTCGCCCTCGCGCTCGGGCCGGGCAAGGCGCTGGTCGGTCTGATCCTGCTGTCGCTCGCCGGGTTCATGCTGGCGCGACTTGCCATCCGCCAGATCGGCGGGCAGACCGGCGACATCCTCGGCGCGTTCGAGCAGCTCGGTGAGATCCTGATCCTGCTGGTCGCAGCAGCCTTCCAGATGGGACGCTGACCTCATGGTCGAGTTCGACGATACCTTCCGTCAGCATTTACGCGAGCTGTTTGTGTGGCGCCGCGACGTGCGCCGCTTCCGCAGCGATCCGCTGCCGGAGGGGGCCATCACGCGACTGATCGAGACCGCCTGCCTGTCGCCGTCGGTTGGGCTCAGCCAGCCCTGGCGTTTCGTCACCGTCGACGATGCCGCACGGCGCCGTGCCGTAATCGACGATTTCAGGACATGCAATGCCGATGCGCTCAATTGCTACTCCGGAGAGCGCGCGGCGCGCTATGCGACGCTGAAACTGTCGGGCCTCGAACAGGCGCCTGGCCATCTCGCGGTGTTCGCGGACAAGGCCAGCGATATCGGCCACGGCCTCGGCCGCGCCACCATGCCGGAAACGACGGAATATTCCGTGGTCGCTGCGATCACCGCGATGTGGCTCTCAGCGCGTGCCGAGGGCATCGGTATCGGCTGGGTTTCGATCCTGACCCCCGCGCGCATTCACGGCATTCTCGACGTGCCTGAAACCTGGAAGTTCATCGCCTATCTCTGCATCGGCTATCCGGAGGCCGAATGCGACCAGCCGGAGCTGGAGCAGGCGAAATGGGAGCACCGGCGCAGTGCGGACGCGTTCACGCTGCGGCGCTAATAGCGACCAGCGCATCGAAACGCGCGATGCTTGAAGGTGAAGGTCAGGTCCGAAATCGCGAGTCGTTGCGGCGTATGATTGCGATGCTAGCCCGCCGAAGCTTGCGAATGACCGTTCACATGCGCTTTTCATCAATTGTGGGCACCGGGCTTTCGCGCTAAGCATCGAGCTCGGGAAAAGCCACCGTGCAACGAATTCCATGACCGAGCGGTCTTTCGTATCCGTCGCGGTCGACCGCCGCGGCTTCATTCGCCTTGCCGGCGCGACCGCCGCGGGATGGCTCGCGCTCGGCGCGACGTCGGATCGCATGCGCATCGTCGCTTCGTTGACCGCATTGCCGCTCGACGACGAGCTGACCAGACGGAGCATGATCGACAGCGCGACCTCCCGCCTGGGCGGCCTCATCGTCGGCTTGAGACAGCGAGGCTGGGTCGAAGGCGTCAACTTCCGCCTCGAGGTCCGTTCGACCTTCGGCGCACCGAACAGACTGGAGACGGCAGTTCAGGAGCTGCTCGACCTCAAGCCGGACGTGATCCTGACCGGCTCGACAATCGAAACCGCGGCCGTCTTTGCGGCCACCAAGACCATCCCGATCGTTTTCGCCACCGCCAACGATCCCGTCGGCAACGGCTTCGTCGAAAGCCTTGCGCACCCCGGCGGCAACGTCACCGGCTTTACCAACAGCACCGCCGAGATGGGCGGCAAATGGCTTCAGCTGATCCGCGAGGCCGTGCCCGATGTCGCGCGTATCGGCATCCTGTTCAACCCGGCGACCACCCCGCGCGGCGGGCGCGCTTCTTCCTCGAATCGATCGAGCAGGAAGCCGCGGCGTCCGGCGTGTCCGCGATCCCCGCGCCCGTCAACGCGCCGGTGGAGATCGACGACGCCATCAGGCGCTTTTCCGGCCCGCCCAAGGCGGCGATGGTTGCCCTCGTTGACAGCTTTCTCGTGGTGAACCGGAAAGCGGTCGTCACGGCGGCGGCGAACCATCGCGTGCCCACGATCTATCCGTTCCATTATTTCATGGATGTGGGCGGGCTGATGAGCTACGGGCCGACGCTCGAAGTACGCTCGGCCGATTATGTCGATCTCATCCTGCGCGGCACCAAGGCCGGCGATCTGCCGGTGCAATCGCCGCGGAAATACGAGCTGCTGATCAACCGCACGGTCGCCCACACACTGGGACTGACGATACCATTCACGCTGCTCGCCCGCGCCGACGAGATCCGCGAGTGAACGAGGCGGTCGACCAGGAACATTCGCGGACGCCTCCCGGCCGGCTGTTCAGAAAATATCTCTACTCGATCGTCGCCCTCGCCTTTGCCGCACTCGCCATCAACACCGGCTTCGACGTCTGGTTCTCCTATCGCGAGCAGAAGCAGCTGCTGGCGGCAACTCAGCGCGAGCAGGCGGCGTCCGCAGCCATTCAGATCGGCCAGTTCATCGGCCAGATCGAGAGCCAGATCAGATGGCTCTCGCGCCTGCCCCCGGAGCTGTCGACCAACGAGGACGAGCGGCTGAACGCCATCCGTCTCCTGCGCCTCTCGCCCGCGATCGCGGAAATCGCAGAGCTCGACGCGCAAGGCCGCGAGCAGGTGCGGGTATCGCGTCGCGTCGCCGACAGGATCGGCAGCAAGGCCGATCTCTCCGCCTCGCCCGCCTTCCGCGGCGCCATTGAAAGCCGGGCCTACTACGGACCCGTCTACTTCTTCGGCGATACCGAGCCGTTCATGACGCTCGCGACGCGCGGCACCGGCCGCACTCCCGACGTGATCGTCGCCGAGGTCAATCTGCGCTTCATCTGGGATCTCGTCGCTGGGATCAGGGTCGGCAACACCGGCAAAGCCTATGTGGTCGACCGCATGGGGGTGTTGATCGCGCATCCTGACCTGTGGCGGGCGCTGCAGCGCAGTGATCTCTCCGGCCACGCCGATGTCCGTGCTGCGCTCGACGGCGTCGGCCCACCCTCGAGCGGCCTGGTCAAGGAGGATCTGTCCGGCCAACGCGTGCTGTCGACCTATGCGACGGTGCCCTCGCTCGGCTGGCTGGTGTTCGTCGAGCTGCCGCTCACCGAAGCCTACGCGCCGATCTACGCCTCGATCGGCCGCTCGACATTTCTCCTGGTCATCCTGCTGGCCTTCGCAGTCCTGGTGTCGCTCTGGCTCAGCCGGCGCATGAGCGTGCCGATCCAGATCCTGACGCAGGGTGCGCGGCGGATCGGCAGCGGCGACCTCGGCCAGCGGCTCGCGATCAAGACCGGTGACGAACTGGAAGCGCTCGGCGACCAGTTCAACCGTATGGCCGCGCACTTGCGCGAATCCTACGCGACGCTCGAGCGCAAGGTGATCGAGCGCACCTCCGAGCTCGAAAAGGCACGCGACCACGCGCTTGCCGAGCACGATGCCGCCGAACGCGCGCGCAGCGCAGCGGTGGCGGCCAACGAGACCAAGTCGCGCTTCCTTGCCGTCGTCAGCCACGAGCTGCGCACGCCGCTGAACGGCGTCATGGGTGTGCTGCAATTGCTGGACGACGGCAGCCTCAGCGAGGTGCAGCGCCGCCACCTCGCCACTGCGGCTGCGTCAGGCGAAACCCTGATCGCGCTGGTCGACGCCGTGCTGGAATATGCCCGCCTGGAGGCCGCTACCGAAATGCTGGAGACGCGCGACTTCCGTCTCGACCAGCTCATCGAGGCCGCCGCCGACCTGATGCGTCCGCAGGCCTTCGACAAGGGGCTGACCTTCGACCTCGTCTGCGATGCGACGGTCAACACATCCGTGCACGGCGATCCTGTCAGGCTCAATCGCATCCTGCTCAATCTGATCGGCAACGCGATCAAGTTCACGGCAAGCGGCGGGATCGGCTTGAGCGCGGCGACCGAGCGGCGCGACGATCATGTCCTGCTGCGTATTGCCGTTCGCGACACCGGCATCGGCATCGCGCCCGGCCTGCACGAGCGGATTTTTGAGGATTTCGTCCAGGCCGACGACAGCATCGCGCGGCGGTTCGGCGGCACCGGCCTCGGCCTTGCGATCGCGCGGCGCCTCACCCGCCTGATGCGCGGCGAGCTGACGGTTGAGAGCGCGCCGGGCGCGGGCAGCACCTTCACGCTTGAAGTGCCGCTTGGCCTCGCCGGAAACGGCGTCGCGCCGGACGCGCTTCCGCTGCCGTCGCGGCGGCTCCGCGTGCTGCTGGTCGACGACGATCCCGTCAATTGCGAGGTCGGCGAAGCCATCCTGAACCGGCTCGGCCATAGCCCCATGATCGCCACGAATGGCGCCTCAGCCGTCGCACTCGCCCGCGATCAGGCGTTCGACATCATCCTGATGGACCTGCACATGCCCGACATGGACGGCGTGGAGGCGGCGTCGCGGATCGGCAAGCTCGGTCTGCCGAAGATGCCGCGCATCATCGCCGTGACCGCCGACGTGTCGCGCGGCGCCCGCGAACGGCTCGCAAGCGCCGGCATCGCCAAGGTCGTCAGCAAGCCGATCCTGATCAACGCGCTGCGCGAAGCGATCGAGGATGATCCGGCGCTGGAGACGACCGCAACACAGCTTGCGGCCGGCGCGTTGATCGACCGGCATTTTCTCGACGACCAGAAAGAACTTTTGGGCCCGGCGCAAATCGAAAAGCTCCACCACTTGCTGGAAACGACGAGCGCAAAGCTGATCGAGGACATAGACAGAGCAGCGACGGCCGGCGATTCCAAGCGGCTGGCGCGATCCGCGCATCAACTCGGCAGTGCCGCAGGCGCACTCGGGCTTGTCCGCTTGTTCGATCGCAGCCGAGAGATCGAGCTGGCGGCGCCCTCAATGTCCCTGCCCGAGTGCGAGGACGCTGCCCGCGAACTCGCCACGCTTCGAGAGGCGTCGATGCGCACGCTGAACGATCTGCTCCGGACGGCCGAGCAGCGTTCGGGGAGCTAGCCGACCCCCGGGTCGACTGATCCCGAGTCATCGATCTGACCCTACCTCAGTATGGTCACGTCATACCCGCGCACAATGGCGACAACCAACTACGCCGTGCTAGCTATGAACGCAGGGTGAAAAGCAACGGAACCGGCCCCGCGAGCCGGCAGTTGCAGGACAAGTCCGGCGGCGTAACGCCCGCCGGCCTTTCTCCTGATCGAACGGCGCGATGCCGCTCCAGTACTTGATGTCTACTGTCACAGTTGGCTGCAGAGAGTACGCCATGAGAAACATCGCCGGTCTCCTCGTGCGGTTTTGGCAAGGGAGCCAGCCCGCTTCCGACACTCAGGTTGCGGCTGTGGCCGAAAACCGAGATCAATCGAGCATGGCCGATTTTGTCCGCATCCTGCAGGCCTACGATCAGGACCAGTGGGGCGACCACGTCCGTTGACCACGACAACTGAATTGCGCATTGACCTCTGCGAGACCCGGGCGCGCACCGCTGACGATGGTACGGTCAGCTGGCCAAGCTAGATCAATCTTACGATTCCAGTTGGTTCTTCAGCAGGTCGCCCGGCCGGCAATGTGCCGCCGGCCGGGACGCCACACAAGGGATCAACATCCTTCGTGTGGGGCCTGTGAACATTGCGCTGTCATGAGCCGGGCGTTTTAACGACGAGCTTTATGTTGAGCAGGTTGACGCCTTTGAACGGGTTCGGCGCGCTTTCGATCGTTCCCGTACCCGTGGCGTTCGCATAAGCACCTGTGCCCGATAGGATCGTGTACTCGCCCGTTGATTTGCCGTCTTTGGCCGAACCGGTGTAGCGCGCCGTAATCGAGCCTTCCTCGAACGTGTAAGTGCTATAGCCGAAGAAGGGGCCCGACCCTTTGAGCAAGTCCGAAGTGTTGACGAACTCCTTCACGCCGATACGGCCATCGCTGAAGACGGCGACCCCAAAGAATTTACCGGACACAACCGTCTGTCCTTCGACGTTTGCGGCCTCTATGACCTTGAGGTCGATCGGCTTTGTGACCAGCTTGAACTCCAGCACGCGCTCGCCGGCTACGGCGGTTGACGCCGCGACGGTCAATGCCACGCCAGAAAGGAAAAAGGTGAGAGACTTCCGCATAGGCTCCTCCTGCGCTTGTTGAAATCAAGTCGAGAAGGCCGGCGAGCTACACATCATGCCGCCGCTTTTCGCAGCGGCACGAAAGAGAGCCCTCGGCGACGCCCCGGCAGCGGCCGACGCTCTCTGGTCCTAAGCGCGAAGTCGGGACGCAAGTATGAGTCCGCAGCGATCGGAAGAAAGTTCAGGTTTCCGTCACGGTATAATAGTATCCGGTCACCTAGCCTCCGCACGTCTGCGCCCGCCGGCTTCGTCCTCGTCGCGGCCAAAACGCTCGACCAGAAAATCGATGAACAGCCGCACCTTCACCGACAGATGCCGCGTCGGCGGATAGACCGCATAGAGCGCGAGCGGCGGCGCGAAATAATTGTCCAGCACCGTCTGCAGCTCCCCCTTCCGCAAGGCATCGGCGGCGATGAACTCGGGCAGCAGCGCGAGCCCCCTGCCCTTGATCGCAACGTCGCGCAGCACCTCGGCATTGTTGACGCAGAGCGACCAGGCCGGCTGGATCCAGTGATCGCCGTCGGCCCCGGTGAGCTTCCACTGATTGCCGGTGAGCAGGAAACCGTAGGTCAGCGAGGCGTGCTCGCGCAGATCCTGCGGATGCTTTGGCGTGCCGTGACGCGCAAGATAATCCGGCGAAGCGCAGATCATGCGCGCGATCGGCATGATCTTGCGCGCGATCAAGCTGGAGGATTCCAGCTCCGCGATCCGCAACGTCACGTCAAAACCGTCCTGGACGGGATCGAGCAGATCGTCGCTGAGCACGATCTGGAGCTGAAGCTCGGGATAGCGCGCCATGAAATCGGCAAGCACGGGACCTAACCGCATCGTGCCGAACGACATCGGCGCGTTGACGCGGAGCAGCCCCCGCGGCGCGGATTGAGCCTGCGTCACGGCCTGGTCGGCCGCCTCGATCTCCGAGAGGATCACCACCGCGCGCTCGAAATAGCGCTGGCCATTCTCGGTCGGGCTCGCGTGCCGCGTGGTCCGGTTCAGAAGCTGGACGCCGAGGCTCTCCTCGAGGTCGGCGATGTATTTGCTGATCGCCGAGCGCGACAGCCGCAACTGCCGGCCGGCTTCGGCAAAGCTGCCGCTCTCGACCACCTTCACGAAGGCCCGGAGGCTGCCGAGCTTATCCAAGAGCCGGCCCCAGCGATTGTTTCCAAATCATAGACATAGCCGTCATATTTGCATGGATTGTCCCCAATCCAAAGCGGAACGATATTTCCGGCCAGAGCAAGACCGCTCCCCGAATTTTGGAGGACGACATGTTTGGACTGCACCATGTCACCGCGATCGCCGGCGACCCCATCCGCAATTTTGGCTTTTACACCCGGGACCTCGGCCTGCGCTTCGTCAAGAAGACGGTCAATTTCGACGATCCCGGCACCTACCACTTCTATTATGGCGACGAGACCGGCCGGCCCGGCACCATCCTGACCTTCTTCCCGTGGGCAGGCGTTTCGGCAGGACGCCGCGGCGTCGGCGAAACCCATCAGACCGCCTTCCGCGTGCCGCAGCGCTCGCTCGGTTATTGGACGCAGCGCTTTACCGAGAAGGGCATTCGTTACGAAGCCCTGGAAAAGCGCTTCGGAGAAGCCGTGCTGCCCTTCACCGACCCTGATGGCATGGCGCTCGCGCTCGTCGGCATTCCCGGCGCCGAGAACGAGCCCGGCTGGAGCAATGGCGAGGTGCCGGCCGAGCATGCGATCCGCGGCTTCCATGGCGTGACGCTGCTGCTCGACAGCGCGGCAAAGACGGCGGCCGTCCTCACCGACGTGCTCGGCTTCAAGGAGACCGGACGCGAGGGCTCGGTGATCCGCTTCAAGGCGCCGGGAGATGCCAAAGGCAGCATCGTCGATATCTACGAAGCCAAGGGCTTTTTGCGCGGGCATCAGGGCGGCGGCTCTGTGCACCACATCGCCTTCCGCGCGGCCGATGACGCCGAGCAGGGCAAGATGGCCGAGAGGCTCGTGAACAATCACGGCCTGCACCCGACCGAGCAGAGGGACCGCAACTACTTCCGCTCGATCTACTTCCGCGAACCCGGCGGCGTGCTGTTCGAGATCGCGACCGACATCCCCGGCTTCGCCGTCGACGAACCCGTCGCGACCTTGGGACGCGACCTGAAGCTGCCGAGCTTCCTCGAACAACACCGCAAGCAGATCGAGGGCGTGCTGCCGAACCTGGAAGAGACCGCGTCGTGACCGAGAGTGCATTCATCCATCGCTTCGAGCCCGCTGCGAACGCGGGCTCCCCTCCTCTGCTGCTGTTGCACGGCACCGGCGGCGACGAGGACGACCTGCTGGGCGTCGGCCGCATGATCTCGCCCGGCTCCGCCCTGCTCTCGCCGCGCGGCCGCGTGCTCGAACACGGCATGCCGCGCTTCTTCCGCCGCCTCGCCGAGGGCGTGTTCGACGAAGACGATTTGCGCCGCCGCGCGCTCGAGCTCGGCGACTTCGTCACGGAGGCGCGGCAACGTTATAGTATCGCGGCGCCCGTCGCAGTCGGCTTCTCCAATGGTGCCAACATCGCCGCAGCGCTGTTGCTGCTGAAGCCGGAGGTGCTTGCGGGCGCGATCCTGTTGCGCGCCATGGTGCCACTGTCGGATCCTCCCAAGGCCGCGCTTGGCGGCAAGCCCGTTCTGCTCCTCTCGGGACAGGCCGATCCGATCGTGCCGGCGAGCAATTCAGCCCATCTCGCGGCTCTGCTCTCGCAAGCAGGTGCGAGCGTGACGCACAAGGTCCTGCCGGCAGGCCATCAATTGTCGCAAGCCGACGTGACGCTGGCCCGCGACTGGATCGGCAACATCGACGCCAAGGCAGCATGATCAAGCAACGGCGCATCGTTTTCAAACGGTGCGCCGCCGCTTCAATCGAACCAGCCGCGCCGCTTGAACCAGATCAGCGGCAGCACGCCACTGGCAATGATCGCGAGCCAGGCCAGCGGATAGCCGAAGATCCAGTCCAGCTCGGGTATGTGCCTGAAGTTCATGCCCCAGATGCCGACCAGGATGGTCGGCGGCACGCCGACGACGGACACGATCGTCAGGATCTTGAACAGCTCGTTCTGCTGGATGTTGACGAAGCCGAGCACCGCATCGAGCAGCAGCTGGATCTTGTCGGACAGTCGCGTCTCGTAGTCACTGAGCGAAACGACGTCCTTCGACACCGCCTCGAGGCGCTTCTTCGACGCGGCCTTGATCCATTCGCTGCCGACATCGCCGGCAAATGAGGCGATGCGGCCGACGCCAAGCAGGACATCGCGCGCCTTGGCCAGCCGATCGGCCAGCTCGCCGATGGTTTCCAGGGCCTCGCGCATCCTCCGGCTGGAGCGCACCGGCCGTTGGGTGCGAATCAGCCCGCCCTTGAACACGCCCCGCGAGAGCCTGTCCACCTTGGCGCCGAGATGCTCGAGAACATCGGCGCCACGCTCGATCATGGCTTCGAGCAGGCTGGTGAACACGCACATGCCGTTCTCCAGGCTGTCGTCGGAGCCGATGCGCTTGCCGACGTCATCGAAGATCGGCAGCTCGGCAAAGCGCACCGTCACCAGCACGCGCGGGCCGATGACGAATCCCACCGGCGTGATCTCGGCCTCGTTGTCCTCGGAGAGCCGGACCGCCGGCGAGCTGAGATAGAGCGTGCCGTGGTCGAGGATCAGCCGGCTCGACGCCTCGATCGCGCTGAGGGACTCCTTGGACGGAATACATATCCTGAGCAGCCGTTCGACGAACTGCTTTTCCTCTTCAGTCGCGTTCAAGAGATCAGCCCAGATGACCTCCGAGGGCATTTCCGCGCCGATGCTCTGCCAATCGTCGGATGGCCATCTGTACAGCTTGAGCAAGAACCGAACTCCGTGGCCGCATCGTCATGCCGGATGGCGCATCCGGCTTTCATCCGCCCGGCTAACGCATGAGGGTTCCAAACGTTCAATGTCCTTGCGGCGGCAGCGCCCTCCTTACGGCTTCACCTCTGGAGTCCAAAATGCGACATCGCGCAGACATTCAGGCGCTTCCGCTTTGGTCCCTAAGGCGGAGATCATCCGGCGGGCCCGGCAGGTCCGTTGCGGGCCATTTCCGGATATCCAAGAGCCAGGCGAGCGGGGCACCGATCGCGCCGCTTCAAGCGGCGGGTCATCGCTAATGTGGAGGGACGAAAGGCGCCGGATTCATGTTCTACGCTTTGCTGAGGCTCGGTCGATCGCATCGAAATCGGCCTCACTCAAGCGCCAACCGAGTGCATCGAGATTGGCCCTGGCGTGATGAGGCTTGGTCGCGCCGGGGATGGGAATCACGTGACTGTCGCGCGCCAACAGCCAGTTCAGGGCGACCTGGCTGATGCTGGCGTCGTGCGCGCCGGCAATATCGGCGAGACACGTCATCAGCGCTTTCGTGTCCATGCTGTCCGACGGCTGCGTGAGGCGGCCGGACGCAAGCGGAAAGTATGCTACGAGTGCCACATCGAGCTCACGGCAGGCTTCGAGCACGCCATTTGTTTCCGCTGCTCGTCGGAGCAGGCTGTAGTTGACCTGATTGGCGGCGAGCGGAACGCCTGCCCTTGCGAGGTGATCGGCGATGCGTCGCATCTGGTCCGCATTGAAATTTGCCACGCCGACCGCGCGTGCCTTGCCGGACTTCACCGCTTCGACCAAACCTTCGGCGAACACTCCCACGTCGATCAAGGGCAGCGGATAGTGAACATAGTAGAGATCGATTGTCTCGAGGCCCAGGCGCGCGAGTGAACCGTCAAGCGCGCTCATCAGGCGGCGCGGAGAGGTTCGGCCCGGAAAGGGAAGGAATTTCGATGCTATCACCGCGCGGGTGGGACCAGCGCGCAAGCAGTCCCCCACAACGCGCTCCGAGAAATAGATCTCAGCCGTGTCGATCATGCACGGGCCGGCATCATGAATGGTCCTGTATGTTTCCAACACGGCCCCACGATCGGCACGCTGCCATTTGTTCGTGCCGATGCCCAAGGGCAGCACATCGATGCCGGTTCGACCCAAAGGGCGCGTACCATGGCGCGTATCATGATCTGCCGGCATCGCTGGACCTCTCACAGAGCGACAGCGCCGTTGGCTGGCTATAGTGTGATGACGCGGGCGTTTCAAGGTACGCCGTCGCGACTACGGCCGCATCATCTTCCGCGGCTACGTCCGTATCAGGACGACGCAAGCCGGATCAGGCTGGTCTGCCACTATCAACGGAACAGCTTGACCGAGCATTTCTTTCAACAGGTTACATGAAAGAGTCCGATTCTCTTTGCGCGTGAGCGGTTGAACATCCGGATTGCCTCGGGTGTCGGCTTCAACACGACCTCGCAGCCCTTTCTTTCGAAATAGGCTTCAGCTTCCGGTGATAGGTGTACGTTGCCCATCTGACCCGAGCCGATGACGACCTGGTCGCACCCCTTCTCGAAGAGAAATTTTGCCTCATCTTTTGAAAGCACGTGCGAGGTACCATACAGCTTCTTTGATAGCTTCTTTTTCCGCTTCACAATTTCGCCGGAAAGGCGAACGACGACGTCGTGCTCATAAGTCTTTCCATCAATCGTGATCGCGCCAAATATGGTGCTGTCAATCTTCATCGTGGCCTCCTGATCAGAATCCTGCTCCAACACGCAGTATTGAGGCGCCTCGACGCCGGCATCATCCTCACTCAAGAACGTTCCAGTCTGCCGATCCGGATCGGGACGCGCCGCTGCCCCCAGCTGCCGGGGCGTGCCTCGAACAAGCCGGGGATTGCGGTGGAGCAAACACCGCAGCGGCCGTCGCCTGTGAGCCGCCAAGTCGTGATGTCATACCAATCTCGACCGATGATCCGCTCACCACAGCTCGGACAGTACGTGCTTTGGCCTCTCTCGTCATGGACATTCCCGGTGTAGACGAAATGCAGTCCCACCTTGCGCGCGATATCGCGAGCGGTCGTCAGCGTGAAGGCCGGCGTCTGGGGTAGATCCAGCATCTTGTAGTCAGGGTGGAAGGCGGTGAAATGTAAGGGCACGTCAGGTCCCAGCCTTGTCATCACCCATTCGCTCAGCTTTTTCACCTCGTCCGGGCTGTCATTGTGACCCGGGATCAGCAGCGTTGTGATTTCGAACCAGACATTCGTCCCGTACTTCAGATACTCGAGCGTCTCGAGGACGGCGCCGAGATGGCCGGTGCACAGCCGTTTGTAGAATGCCTCGGTGAACGCCTTGAGGTCGACATTGGCGGCGTCCATGAAAGTGTAGAGCTCCTCCCGCGCCGCCGCGTCAATGTAGCCCGCTGTGACCGCCACGTTCTTGATCCCGCGCCGGCGCGCCTCCCTTGCAACGTCCACGGCATATTCGAGGAAGACGACGGGGTCGTTATAGGTGTCGGCGATGGAGCGTGAGCCGTTCGCAATCGCGGCCTCGACAATATCTTCCGGCGAGGCTGCGTCCTGGAGCCGGTCGAGCGCTCGCGCTTTGGAGATGTCCCAGTTCTGGCAGAATTTGCACGTCAGGTTGCACCCGGCAGTACCAAACGACAACACGGGAGTTCCGGGCAGATAGTGGTTCAGTGGCTTCTTCTCTATTGGATCGACACAGAA
The DNA here is from genome assembly GCF_041357655.1 of Bradyrhizobium sp. DN3. Taxonomy (NCBI): domain Bacteria; kingdom Pseudomonadati; phylum Pseudomonadota; class Alphaproteobacteria; order Hyphomicrobiales; family Nitrobacteraceae; genus Bradyrhizobium; species Bradyrhizobium sp. DN3. The sequence goes on from NZ_JAULLN010000013.1 coordinate 225,660, forward strand.
ACCCGAGGAGCGGCCGTAGGTCGTGAGCACGATCCGGTCATCCTGCCGGCCACGCACGAAGCACAGGCCGCGCTGGCCTTCGTTGAGCCTGCAATAGCGCGGGCAGATGTCGCACTGGATGCGCCCGTCTTCGAGCCGGTGCCAGTAGCGGCCAGGAACGCCTTCCAAACGTTCGGGTTCGGTCACAGCATTCGTCCTGTGGATCGCTGAGCAAACCTCAGATCTTTGCCAACGGGCGTCCGAGCTGCCACGATGTCTGGCCAGGCACGACCGCTCGCGGACGTCGGCTCATTTTATGCCTGATGGGCGGAGATGGTAAGCCGAACCGTTGCGGCGCGCCGAAATACGGCGCCGATGTCGCAGTTGGGTCAATCGCGTCGCTTTTGGCCGGTTTACCGGATGTCTGCTTCTCCCCTGACAGCGGCGGAATAGCGGACATCCCCTAACCGCTGCTTGGGGCCAACATCAGACGTTAATGCCCGCTTTGGTCTGCAGGAGGTTAGTATCGGCAACGCTAAGGGTGCCGCTCAAGCGACGCGGCCTGTTGCATTCTCTCTCTGCCGATGAGTATCGGCAGAAAGACGAGAGCCCGGCTGTTGGGCCGGGCTCCTCGTTTGGTTGGCTGAGCCGCGGGTGTTCTGGGCACCCTGGCCTCGAAGGAGGCCTCGGTTTATCCGTATTATTTGATCTCCCATGAGGTGTTGTGCGGGATGTCCATCGCAAAATAATCGCCCGGGCCGGCCAGCGCAGGCATCGCGATGCAAGCAAATGGCTCGCTCCCGGAAATCCCCTTATATTTCCCGGTACCGCCGGTGATGATATGGGTGCCGCAATCCATCTTTGGCTGAGACTTGTCGAGGTCGCGGGTATCGAACGTCGAAAAAATCCTGTCCCCATCGACGTCGGTCAGCACGCAGGCGCCATCAATATATTTCTTCTCGCCGGATGCGACGTTGAGCGCCACGCAACGTGCCGACATCTTGTCCAGCATCTTCTCTCCCTTCATATTTTGCGTGGTCCCGACCGCCTCCAGCGTAGTGGCCTTACCAAGTTCGCCGGTGTCGACGCTCATCAATGGCCGAAAAATGAAATGCGTCACGTAGGGAGTAGTCCCCTTCTTTTCAATCGGCTCTCCCGCAACTGCGGCGGGGGCAAAGGACATGAACGCCGCAGCAAAAACTGCTATTTGGGCTAGTCTTAATGCTGCGGTAGATGCGGGGACGATGCTCAGGTTGGTGCAGTTCATTGGTTCCTCCTTAGGTCCAGCGGACGCTTCAGGCTTCTGCCGTAAAGCTGCCGTGAGTTGGGGATGACCTGCGTACGCCTTCTCCTGCAAATATCGAGTTCTGCGTGGGCTCACCGCCAACGCATTCCCGCTCTAATGAAGGTCACGACTGAATCCGAGAAGTTCGAATGCTAGCATGAAACGTGGCGGGCGTCAGCATCATGTCAGGAAACGCAGCGTCAACCGTCCTGACCGATTGCGCTCAGTGGAATCCGCGCTCTCGCGTTGCCTTTCGATTGCAACATGGGGGCAAGCAATCGACGCGACCAATTTTCGCAGCCGCCCAAGTCCGAGTTGGGTGACAAGATGACCTTCCGCGGGCGGGACCGCGTGTCCAACAGCCGACATCGACTACGTAGCTAGAGACCGCCCGAGGGCGGTCTCGCATTTGGGCGAAGGCGCTCCGTCAAAGATCGACTTGGACGGCAACATTGGAGCGCACCCAATCCGATTGCCCGGCCTTCAGCCGCTTGGCTTGAAATTCAACGAAGGCCGGATCGGCGCCCAGTGACGCCAGGGTACGCCCATAAGCTTCGACACTATCGAAGCGAGCGACGAAGGCATAGTTCCCGATCTCGCCACCGATCACGGACCAATAGCTGACATCGGCCCCGTGTTTCCTCCAAAGTGACGCGCCGTCCTTTGCCAGCTGTAAGACGGTTGCAAGATCACTACCGGGTCTTGGATGCGAAACGAACTGCATAATGACTGCAGGCATTTTCCCCTCCGATGAGCAATGATGGCGCCAAACAACCGGGTTGGTCATTTGGCTGGAGGAGAATTCCAAAGAGTGCAGCCTCAAGCTTGATCTGGATCAATTCCATTGCTGCGGTCTGGCGGCAGCCTGACCGTTCTGCGCTGAAGGTCGGCATCCAAGGAGATCGGTCATGATGGAGCAGCGCAACCGAGTTGTTCAGGTCAGCCGCTTCGGTGATCCCGAGAGATTGGAGGTGGTGGACGCTCCCCTGCCGACCGCCGGTCCGGGCGAGGTGCGCGTTCGCGTACTCGCGTCGAGCCTCAACTACACCGAGGTGTTGATCAGGCGCCATCTATATCCGCAAACGATGCGCCTCCGGCCGCCGTTCGTAATGGGCTACGACGTGGTGGGGGCAATCGATCAGCTCGGCCAAGGCGTGCACGACTTTCAGATTGGCGATCGCGTGGCCGACATGACGGTAGTCGGGTCAAACGCCGACTATCGCACGCTTCGGGCGAGCAACGTGGCCCGCGTGCCGGTGGATGTGGACGCGGCTGAAGCGGCTGCGCTGATCCTGAGCTGGACGACTGCGCACCAGCTTCTGCACCGCGCGGCCAAGGTCCAGCGGGGCCAACGTGTGCTCGTGCACGGGGCTGCCGGCGCGGTCGGCCAGGCGCTGCTCGTGCTTGGGAGACTGGCCGGCCTCGAGCTGTGGGGCACTGTACGCCGCGAGCACATGACGCTCGTCCACGACCTCGGGGCAACGCCGATCGATTACCAGCATGAGGACTTCACGCTGGTTGTGCCGGGTGGGTTCGACGTCATCGTCGACGGCGTTGGCGAAGACGGCTATCGCCGCTCATACGCGGCGCTCAAACCGGGTGGCCTGCTCTGTGCCATCGGCTTTTCGGCGAGCGTGCAGGCACAGCGTCGAATGCTGCCTATCTTGATGGAGATCGCGCGCCTCTACCTGTGGAGACTGTTGCCCGGCGGCAAGCGAGCCCGCTTTTACTCGGTAAATGCCATGCGGGCGCGACATCCCGCTTGGTTCAAGGAGGACTTGGAGCAACTGTTCGAGCTTCTGGCAACTGGCGCCATCCGGCCGCGCATCGCCGAGCGGATCTCGTTCGAGGAGGTCGCCGATGCTCACCGTCGCCTCGAGGCTGGCGGTCTTGAAGGCAAGCTCGTTCTTTGCCCGGATCTCTGCTCGCGACGCAGCCGGCGCGCTGCCTGAGGCGGCGCGCCGGCACGTTACATCCTCATCTGCGCTCATGAGGCACGAAAGAAGGCCGCAGCGGTGCAAGGTCGATTTGCAGCCCTCTGGCTGCCCCAAATATTTCCGCTTCGGGTCGATTCTGTTGAAAAAGACGGCTGTTGCGACGCAGAGATATCAGTGATTCAGTCT